>AMGN01000046.1 GCA_000309865.1 Methanobacterium sp. Maddingley MBC34
GTAACTTAGTAATTACAATCATAAGAGGAAAAAAATTGTTAGAAAAGGGCGGATGAAAAAATGGTACGAGATACTGCAGTTCTTCTAGATGAGAAGAGGGTTTTCGAGCCAAAAGATGAGATTCGAAAAAGAGCCCATGTAAAAAATTGGGAAGAAGAGCTTGAAAAAGGCAAAAACCTGGAAAAATACTGGGCAGAAAAAGCTGAGCAGTTTGAATGGTTCCGGAAATGGGATAAAGTCTTAGATGATGAGAACAAACCATTTTACAAGTGGTTTACTGGAGGTAAAATCAACCTGGCCTACAATGCCGTGGACCGGTGGATCGAAACTGAAAAACGTAATCAGGTTGCAATTCTCTACATAAACGAACGTGGACAGGAGAAAAAAATTACCTTCTACGAGCTCTACATTCAAGTGAACAAACTGGCCAATGCCCTTAAAAATTTGGGAGTGAACAAAGGTGACACAGTGTCCATGTACCTCCCCATGTGTCCTGAGCTTCTTATTGCCATGTTGGCCTGTAACAAGATTGGAGCAGTGCACAGTGTGGTCTATTCTGGACTGAGTGTTGGTGCATTTGTGGAGCGTATGAATGATGCCAATGTCAAAGTACTCTTCACCGCCGATGGAACCTACCGTCGAGGTAAAGTTATTGATCTAAAATCAATTGCAGATGAAGCAATTCTGCAATGCCCTACCATTGAAACCATAGTGGTGGTTAACCACACCGGAACCCCCATTGAAATATCAGAATTATCCGGAAGGGAACTATTCTATGAAAGACTGGTAGATGGTGAACCCTCCCACTGCGAGCCAGAATGGATGGATGCCGAGGATCCCCTCTTCATACTCTACACTTCCGGAAGCACAGGAAAACCCAAAGGAGTACTGCACACCACTGCCGGCTACATGGTGGGAGTGGCCACTACCCTCCGCAACATATTCGACATTCATGAAAACGACCTCTGGTGGTGTACTGGGGATATTGGATGGATCACAGGACACAGCTACGTTATCTACGGACCATTACTACTGGGAACTACCACTGTGGTTTACGAAGGAGCACCAGACTACCCAGACCCGGGAGTATGGTGGAAGATCGTGGAAAAATATGGAGTCACCAAGTTCTACACTGCACCAACTGCCATCCGCCATTTAATGAGATTCGGAACCCGTTACACCAACTTGTACAACCTGGATTCCCTGCGTATTCTGGGAACAGTGGGAGAACCCATAAACCCGGAAGCATGGATGTGGTACTACAAAAATGTGGGTAAAGAAAACTGTCCCATAATGGACACCTGGTGGCAGACAGAAACTGGAATGCACCTCATATCCCCATTACCAGTTGCCACCCTGAAACCCGGGTCAGCCACACGTCCCTTCCCGGGAATTGATGCAGATGTGGTTGATGAAGAAGGAAACCCGGTACCCATGGGCAAAGGAGGGTACCTGGTTATCAAAAAACCCTGGCCTGCCATGTTCCGCACATTATACAAGGATGAGGATCGATTCATGGATGTTTACTGGAAGGAGTACCCAGGATGCATTTACAAGGCAGGGGATATGGTCCGTAAAGATGAAGATGGATACTTCTGGATACAGGGACGTAGTGATGATGTTCTCAAGATCGCCGGACACCGTATAGGTTCAGCAGAAGTAGAATCAGCCTTTGTAGGACACCCAGCAGTAGCTGAAGCAGCGGTCATTGGAAAATCCGACCCCATTAAAGGGGAAGTCATCAAGGCCTTCATCATCCTCCGTGAAGGATATGAACTCAAGACCCAACTCATTGAAGAACTAAAAAAGCATGTCCGTTATGAACTGGGACCAGTGGCTGTCCTGGGTGAGATCGTGCAGGTGGATAAACTTCCCAAAACCAGGAGTGGTAAGATAATGCGCCGGATACTCCGTGCCCAGGAAATGGGTGAGGATCTGGGAGATACATCCACTTTGGAAGAATGAGACATTTTCACCATGAAAGAATGAGACATTTACCCATTGGAAAAATAATCTTCCGATGATTCCTTTAACAGATGGTTCTTTAGAGAATGTCTGTGAATATTGAGATTTTAGGAGGGTATAATGGAGAGGGTAAAATGGATGATAAAATCAGTGATCTCAATTAGAAAATTGATTAGGATTTAAAAAATCTACTCAGCATTAAATAAAAAAAAGGAGATGATGAATCAAATAAATTAACCCCTTTAGGGTGTGATAATATGGAAGAAAACAAAAAAACTGTCTTGATAGAGGATTTAACTGCCAATCCGGCACCTCTTGGACTACTTGGATTTGGTTTAACCACAGTCCTGTTGAACATACATAATGCGGGGTTTTTCCCTATTAACAGTATGATACTGGCCATGGGGATAGCCTACGGTGGAATTGCACAGATAATGGCCTGTGCAATGGAGTACAAGAAAGGAAACACCTTTGGAACAGTAGCTTTCGGTTCATACGGCCTTTTCTGGTGGAGTTTTGTACTTCTGTTGATTCTTCCCAAGATGGGTCTGGCTGCAGCACCGGATAAACTGGCACTGGCATCATACCTTTTCATGTGGGGATTATTTACCCTGGTGATGTTCATTGGGACCCTTAAACTCAGCCGTGGGTTGCAGGTAGTATTTCTATCACTGGCAGTCTTATTCTTCCTACTGGCACTGGGAGATATAACTGGTAACACAACCATAACCATAATTGCAGGTTATGAGGGAATATTCACCGGTTTCAGTGCAATATACGTTGGATTGGCACAGGTCTTGAATGAAACCTATGGAAGGAACGTATTACCCACCTAAAAAAAGTCAAATTTATTTAAATAGCTAACCGCCTCCAGCTATTTGAATATACAAAAACTTCCCTGGGTGTTATTCTCAAGGGAAGTCTTTTTTTTAATTTTATTTTTAATTTTATTATTGTTGTAACATGGTATAACTCCAATAATTCGAATTTGTTATGTTAATATAACAGAATTGGGTATATACTTTTGATATTATATTCAGTAACTTTAAAATGAATATAGGATGAAAGTATCATTGAACAATTTGGGAAAAAATAAAAAAAAACTAAAAATCTATTTTAAATCCAAAATCCACTTCACTGGCAGGTTGTCCTCCACGAATACCCCAATTTTCCATAGGGGGTTCCAGTAGTATGATCAAAATATCATTACCATCAATACCAGGATTTTCACCCAAGTTTTGGATAATATTCTGGTAAAGTTCTTTTTTAGCCTCAAATGAACGTCCAGGAAACATTGTAATCTGGATTATGGTCACAGCACGAGTACGATCAGGTGGACACTCAAAATCTTCCTTATCCAGTTCATAAATCCGTTGAAACCGGTCACTATCTGGAATGCCCAGTGCATCCACCAGTGCCTGGTGCACTCCATCTAATATTGCTTTTTTATATTCAGGAGAATATCCTTTACGAATTTCGATTTTAACTAACGGCATGTTATCATCCATTACTTCCTATATTAAGGTTCATCGCAATGATTTATATAATTATGATTGCCTGAATTATTTGGATATCCTGATTTGAAATAAATCCTGATTTTTAAAAACGAATAATTCAAAAAAAAGGGGAATTAATTAACTGGATTGGATTAGTATACTACTAGCAAAGACACAATGAATATCGAAGATTACCACACCTATAATTCTTCGAGTACCTTGAATAAAACGCATATCAATTAACCTAACATCATGATTTCATGAAGGAAGATTCCAGTAAGTGATGGGAAAGATTAACTCCATAATTCTCTGATCTATACTTTAACGACCTGATACCTGCCTATAGCGAAGTCAATAAAAATTATGAAATTAACGAAAGCAATTTTTGCAAGATGATTGATATTATTACCACTTTTTTCACTAATTTAAGTATTTTAGGTTTTTCATAGCGTTAGAAGAGGAGTTGCAGCATCTAACAACAAGGCCCCCTCACAATCAAGTATCTGATTGACTCCAAAAATAATTGGAGAGTGAAATATTTCTACTTCATCTTTTTTTATCAGACCTGTTCTATTGAATCATCCTCTTGTAAAAAACCGATGTTTATATGTTCCGGTGGCATATGGTAACTTCCCATGAAAGAATAGATTCTAGCGTAAATATAAATTAACATATCAAAAGGTATTTTACCTAAGGAGCTGTTAGCGTAATTAGGTGCTTTTCCATTTGATTCAATGAAATTTTTAATATTTTGAGCCATGGAGCGATATTCAGATTCTAATATTTGGCCTGAGACCATGTGATCTAACGGGGAGGAAGCAGGATTTACATCTCTTATTTCTACACTACCATTGCTACCTAATAATGCTGTTGCCATGTATAAGAATTGAGGCATGGTTACATTTTGATCTACAATGTTATGGTCCACTTCTAAAGTATCGTAACACAGGCAATTTACATAGTTGGGTAATCTTCCCTCTGACTTCATGAATCCAGTAACTCGATCGCCTGCTTCTTCCATATGTGCAATTACAATATACATTTTTTAACCCCCAGTAAAAATTGAATACTAATATTATGATATTTCTTAAGTATTAAATTTACATATCATCAAGACAAGATGATAAACTTAAACCGATACAACGCAATGCAGAGAAAAATTAAAATTAAGTTAGAAAATCCTGAAATTATAAGATAGAGTTAATAAGATTGTTAAGTATAGTTTTTCTGAAATTTTAATATAATCGAACTATGGCTAATATCAGGTATATGATTTTCCTTTTTATATAGTCTTTTTCAACAATTAAATCCAATTCTCCATGAAGTTTACGCTATAAAAAAAAGTTAATTATTGATTTATAATGTGTTTACCCAGTCTTTTAGCCAGGGCCAGGATGGTTAGAACCGGTGGTGCACCTGGTGCTCTGGGGAAAACACTTGCATCTCCCACGTAAAGACCTTCAATTTTTGTTTCCAGATTTTTGTCTACAACTTCTCCCACTGCAGCAGTTCCACCAGGATGAGCACCCCTGGCTGGAGTAGAAACAAGAGTATCCGGGTTAACACCTGCCTCAATGAGGATGGCTCCAGCAGTAGCACATCCTTCTGCTAAGAGTCCCACATCATTGGCTGTGCTCTGTTTAAAAACACCACTTTCATCCACTCTACCAGATGATTCATCCGGTATCTTAACCATCATTCCCAATATGTCTTTCTCCGGGATGCCAAGTTTATCAAACCGGGAGGTCAGTAAACTGGAATAATGAGGCGCCAGTAGAAATCCATCCTTTTTTAAGAGACTGTTCATGGACACCTCTTTATAAAAATTAATCCCGGGCAGTACACCACCAACAGTTACAAAGGTATCCACAAAAAGATGCTCGCCTGCTATTAAACCTGCGGATCTGAGTAACAGTGGGGTTTGGGTGGCACCGGAACATAATATAACTGTGTCCGCATTATATTCAGTTTTAAGTCCATTTTCAGGGTTCAATGCCTCCAGACCTTTAACCCGTCCATCAATAGTTGTAACCCTGGTTACAGTAGTGTTTTCCACAATTTGAACGCCATGTTTCAGAGCTTCATCCAGATAATCAAGGGAGCTCCATTTAGCATCCCGTGGACATCCTAAAACGCACTTACCGCAGGGGATGCATTTTGAGGGGTTGATGAATTTGGGCATTTTCTCCATGGGCAAACCAAGTGAAGAAGCAGCTTCCATGATTTTTAGTGTACCTTCTCCAAAATGAGTGTCAGGTAGTGTTTCTACCTTTAATTCACTTTCAACTTCCATAAATTCAGGGCTAAGATCTATTCCCATTTCTTTAAACTCTTTCTGGCAGGTTCGGACTGCGTTACCTGCAGTTACCAGTGTGCTACCTCCAAGACAGGAAGTTTTAAGAAGTTCCACTCCAATATCCAGGTTATCATAGCACTGGAAAGCCATATCAGTTGTAACCTGTTTTCCCTTTTCAATCAGTGTAACTGATATTCCATTTATGGCAAGTTCTCGGGCAACAGTTGCCCCACCAGCTCCGGATCCAACTACAATCACGTTTTTCATTTTATCAACTGCAAAGAATAAATAACGACTCTATTTTAAGTTATGGGGTGTATTTTTAAAAGTATGGGGTGTATTTTTAAGTTAAATAATAATGTTAAATATTCTAGTTTATTACAATTTAAAATGCTTAAACTGTATTAAAGTTGATTATATTTATTTTAAGGGTATAAACGATGTGATTAATGAAAATAATTATCATTTGCGATAAAGAGTTCGTCTCTGGGCTTTTTTTGGTTTTCTTTTAATAATTCTTTTGGGTCTTTCACTGATTTTAGGATTTTTAGGTTTGTTCTGAGATTTAAAAAGTTTATCTGCGAAATATCCTCCAATAGCTCCCATTAACCCATAGATTACCAGAGTTACAATCAGTCCCATGATCAGGGTGAATATTCCATCAATTGCATAACCCACTCCAATCACCACTGCATTGGGAAGTTGATAGGGTAAAGTCGGCGGAGTAAACAGGCAGACAATGAAATAAAGGAGACCTAGTAAACCAGATGCCACTGCCCCTACTTTATAAGTAGCATCTTCATCAGGGGTAAGGATAACTGCCACAAAGCCCACTATAACCAGTGCAAATATGCTTCCGAAATTAAAAAAGGCCATAATTAGGCCCAGTATTATGCTGGTTAAAATGGCTATTTCCATACTAAATTTTGGCATGTTATTTTCCTCTTATGAGTATAATCTGTAGTTATTATTGACTTTAAACTTTACTCATCTGTATCTTCAATTTAAACAGTTAATCTATCTATAATAGAGTTTATAAATATATCAGAGTTTATAAGGATTTTCATTAGAGTTTCCAATGATTTTGAGTACAATGGAATTCAAAGTAGAAGTGATGTTTAAATTATTCGGAATGATATGCATAAGATAAAAGTTAATAGAATAAAAAAACAGAATTAACTTACAATGAGTGATGGTCCTATGAAAATAACCCGTAGTGTTGAAGATTACCTGGAAGCCATGTATTCACTGGAACAGGAACAGGGAACTATTAGGGTGAAAGATGTGGCAGAAACCCTGGGAGTAAAACCCCCAAGTGTGGTTGAAGCTGTGAAAAAGCTTTCCAAAATGAACATGGTTTCTAATGAGCGTTACGGTACAATTAAGTTAAAGGATGAGGGGGTTAAGATTGCTGAGGAGGTAATCTGCCGTCATCAACTTCTTAAGGATTTCCTGATAATGATGGGTGTGGATAGTGAGATAGCTGAGAATGATGCCTGTTCCATGGAACATGTGATGGATGTCTCCACTATTAGTAAATTACGAAAATTCGTTGAATTCAATGGTATTTTTCCCAATGCTTATCAATACATGGAAAAATTCAGAGAATACGCAGAAAAAGGAACCATAACTACTAACGATGAATTGTAATCACTAATTTCAATCAAATCTTCACAAATCTATTCAATCTTATAATATTTTATAATCCCAATCTTTCAATATCATAAAATCCCAATATCATAAAATCTAAGCATATTGTAGATCTCAATATGGTTTTATCATAAAGAAGGGGGTATTTTAGATATGAGCATTTTCAATGGTAGTTTCAACCCTGATGTGGATAAACTGGAAAGTGAAGGGGACATCAATGGACTTATTAAAACATTGCAAAAGGGCAATAATAAAAATCGTGCCACGGCAGCCAGGGCACTGGGAAGATTTAAGAATGAAAAAGTAGCTAAAGCCCTTATTGAGGCTTTGGATTCTGATGATAGTGATGTTCGGTGGAATGCTGCCAGCTCTCTGGGTAAAATAGGCAGTAGTGATGCCACACCTTTCCTCCTGAAAATGCTTCGTGATGAAAAATGGTATGTGCGTCTGCAGACAGCAGAGGCACTTGGGGATATAGGTGATGAGAGAGCATTATTACCCCTTTTAGAATCACTTAAAGATGAGAAAATACGCAACAACGTTGCTATTGCTCTGGGACATTTAGGAGATTCCAGGGCAGTTGATCATTTGATTGATGGACTTAAGGATGATGATTTTAGTTTTCGCAGTGCATCTGAAGAAGCACTGGGCATGATTGGTGATGAAAAAGCAGTTCCTATTCTTATAGAGGCCTTGAAAGATGATAATGTGAGTGTCCGCAGACATGCTGCCGGAGCACTGGGTAAAATTGGGGATGAGCGAGCAATAAAGCCACTCTTAGATGCTGTGGAGGATGATAAATGGTACGTCCGCTTACAGGTAGAAGAAGCAATACAGGAACTAAATGCTCGTTTGAAGGAAAATGAAAAGTTATCCTGACACACATAGTTTAGGACTAATTTCGGGATTATAATAATTCTTTTTATTTAAATTCTCTTATTTTAAATAAATTTTCTTATTTTATCTGCTATTTTAGCACGAACATCTGGAGATATGTTTTTTGGTGGTCGGGGACGCATATAACCAAAATGAGGATCCTCAAAGGTGCAACCAGCAAATTTAACTGGATGCCTGTAACGGGGAATGAAATGCCAATGTAAATGTGGTTCAGGCTTATCTTCAAGGTAAAAGGTGTTCATAAGGCAACCCCAGTTAAAGAGAGTGGCATCAAATGCAGTTTTAACTGCCTTCTCCATGCTTTCCAAGAGTATAATAAAATCATCCCACTCTTCCTTTGAAAGGCCGGTTAAGGTTTTTTGGTCACGTTTCAGTGCCACCACACAGGTGGCCAGATTACTCTGGTTGGGAGCCAGAAACACAATCCAGTGATCAGTCTCCAGAAGGGGATCTCCAAAGTTGTAATCAACCAGTTTCTCGCAGTAAGGACACTCAATATCCATTTCTCCATTTCTCCCTTTATTTTTTGTATAATTTTATGATTCTTTACTATTTTATTATACTTATCCTCGTTTTTTATAATTATTTTACTAAAAATTTTTCTACAATTTGGAAAGTATGAATGAAATGGCAAAACCAATAACAGTAACCATCCCTGCCAGGTTATGGGTCTGGGAAAATGCCTCAGGGATCATGGTATCTACCAGCATGGCCAGAATACCGCCGGCAGCCACGGCCAGTGTAACTGCAGTCACCTGAACCGGTAACTGGCTGAAAATAGAGTAACCCGCCAGTGAAGATGAGCTGGTTACTATGGCAATGGCCAACCATAAAGAGAAAACTTTACTCATCTTCCATCCTTCTTTTTTCATTCCAGCAGAACTGGAAAGACCTTCAGGTATGTTGGATAAAAAAATAGCAACAACAGTGGCGGTACTCACTGCTCCCCCACCAATCATGGTCAGACCAATAGCAATTGATTCAGGGATACCATCAATGACTGATCCGGCTGCTATGGCCATGGCCCCATTATCTGTATTATTATCCTCAGGTTTGACCGATCTTTTCCTGTGTTTGGCTCCTTTACGGGCCAGGTAAATGTTAGTAACGGTGAAAATTGTTGCACCTAACAGGAATCCAGCTACTAGGTGTGTTGGTCCTCCCAGTGCGTAGGCCTCATCCAGAAGTTCAAAAGAAACAGCTGACATGAGAACCCCTGCCCCAAAGGCCATAATAGATGCCACCCAGCGTTGTGGTATCTTAAAAAAGTAACCAAAGAAAGCCCCTAAAAGAAGGGCAGATCCCGCAACAAAACCCCATATTCCCGCCATTACCATACTTGAAAACATAGGATCACCACAAAAATCTCATAAACTATTCCGGGAGGACTGAAATATTAATCAAGGACTAAAACATTAAACAATAATCATCTAAATAATGTATTCTATAAACATATAATTATACTTAAGTACCTTAAGAATTTCATCATTAAATACTCTTATAATATTCTATTGGGGAAAATATTCCTCGAGGCACATCTTTGCTAAATAAAATAGGATAATAAAATTTAAGATAAATAAACGATTGGTAAAACAGCTAATATAAGAAGGAAATGATACCAATGGCGTCAATTTCTGGTAAGGAATTTGTATCAGGGGAAAGATGTGCACTGGTTCTGGTGGTTATTGGATCATTCCTAATACCATTTATGGGATCCTCCCTCAGTCTGGCCCTTCCCCTTATCCAGAATGAACTTTCAGTCAGCATACTCCTCTTAGGATGGATTCCCACAGCATTTGTACTTGCCAACGCTGCCCTGGTTTTGCCCTTTGGAAAACTGGCAGACCAACACGGCCGTAAAAAAGTTTTCACCTACGGGTTAGCAATTTATACCACAGCATCTTTACTTGCATCTTTTTCAAATTCAGGGATCATACTGGTGTTGTTCAGCTTCCTGCAGGGAGTAGGCTGTGCCATGATCTTTGCCACTGGAATTGCCCTTTTAATTTCAATTTTTCCAAAAAACAAAAGGGGTCAGGTTCTGGGGATTAACACCACTGCGGTCTACATTGGATTGTTCATGGGACCAATCCTGGGTGGGTTCCTGGCTCAACAATTAGGATGGAGGAGTATATTCTTTATCAATGTCCCAGTCGGATTATTTGCACTAGCATTGATCCTGACCCGGTTAAGGGGTGAGTGGAAAGGATCTCCAGGTGATAAATTCGATTTATCCGGGTCATTTATCTACATTTTTTCACTCACTGCACTGATGTACGGATTTTCAACCCTCCACGAACTTTCAGGGAAGATCATCCTTTTAGCAGGTCTTATTGGAATAGCCGTATTCTACATGGTGGTCAAGTCATCCAATAATCATGTGTTAACTTTGGAAATATTTAAGAATAGAATAACCCGTTTTTCTGGGATTTCACTTCTTCTGGTTACCATAGCTACCTCGGCAATGTGGACTCTGTTAAGTTTATATCTTCAGGACCTGCGTGGACTGGATACCCTGACCACTGCACTTATTCTGGCAGTCCAGCCACTTGCCGTGGCATTACTATCTCCACTGGTGGGATATCTGGTTGATACACATGATCATAAAAGTTTTATTCTTGTAGGGGCGATAATTGGCACTGTTGGACTGTTTATCCTGGCATTACTTGATATTAATACCTCTTTAGCAGTGGTTGTAGGTGGATTAGTCCTGGTGGGTGTTGGGTTGGGTTTGTTTTCCACACCAACCAATAGGAACTTTCTGGGATCTTTAACCACTAAGTATTATGGTGTTGGATCAGCAACCCTTTCCACCATGGTTTTCATTGGTCAAACCATGAGTTTAGGGTTTCTCCTCTTTATTCTTACTGGATTAATGGGTAATGTGGAAATATCACCTTCAAATTATCCTTTATTCCTGGAAGGACTTCGTATTTCCTTCTGGTTATTTGCAGCTTTCTGTGCAGGCGGAGCTTTACTTTCATATTGGGAGTTAAGGAAATTACCCTCGCAATAACTTTTATTCAATCATTAAATTCATTCATTTGAAATTATTAATATCTAAAAAAAATAAATATGTAAGTAAGGATTTAAAGAGGAAGTTATGTTATGATTAAGTTCTGATATTGATTATTTAACTATACTTAATTCATATGGGGTGGTATTTTTGAAAGAAACAGTCAATGGGGAAGACAAGGAAAATGTGAAAGATTTCCTTAAAAACTTTTTAAAAGAAAAAGAACCTAAAACTTCAGAATTTATAGTAGCTATTATTGCAAACATAATCATCTTGTATATTGTTAACAACTTGCTTTCCTGGAATCTGAGCTTCATTGCCCCATCCTTTCAGGATATTTTGTGGATCTTTAACATCTCCATAGCTGCGACAATAATAGGGAATATCATCTTTTTAATCTATCATCCCTCCTGGTTTAGGAGTATCATTCGCATAATATTGAATATACTGGGATTTCTGGTTGCTTACTATTTATACACAGTATTTCCATTTACATTCAGCAACAATCTGGTCACATTATCTCTTGAATTTGCCCTTATAGTGGTAATGGTGGTGATGATCATTGTGACCATTGTTGAAATGGTAAAATTTATTTTAAGGATTATAAGATCACCATAATCGTCATTTAAGACATTATTTTTTCTTATCTTTCAAATATTATCTAATTCTTAATATTTCCCTGTTCTAGAATTATTCATCTAATAATCTATTCATCCGGTATTCAACTTCAAGTTTAATGGCTTTAAGGAGTTCTTCTAATGGTTCATCTTCCCATGGTTCTACAATACTGAGAAAACCATTGAAATAGAGTGCAGGGCCTTCTATTTCTATTTGAAAATCCTCCACATCCTTGAGAGCATCATAATCTAATTGAGAGATCTCTTCTGTTGTGAGAATGACCTTCATTCGCACGTTCCAGTCTTGACCTGATTCTTCCAGACAGTCAACATCAACCTGCATTTATTTACATCCTGAGAATTTTATCATTAAATTATTAGCTTATTATCCAAGTAAAGTAGGGTACAACTAGATAAGCATTTTTACAAACCAAGTGTGCGTTTGAAACCGTTAACTACGTCCTTGGCTGATTTTATAAGGGGATTTTTAACTTTTACCGGTGTTTTCATACTTTCCAGGCGATCTATACGGAAGTAGATAGGTGGATGGGGATCGAAGTTTATCCATGATGGGAATCTGGTGGGTGAAATTCTTTCGGCATGTAGGCGCTGGTAACCAATTTTACGCAGTGCACTGGCTAAAACTTGAGGTTGCCCTATTTTCATGGCGGATAAAAGATCTGCCCGGGTTTCAAAGAACTTGGCCACAAAGAAAATAACCCCTAATGCCACAATTAAGTAAATTAAGGGAGATAAAACCACTAATGGAAATAGGATTGTGAATCGTAGGATGAACTCAGCAGATATTATGCTAAAAAGTATGATTGGGTCCCTACCGGATAGATGGCCCATTTCATGACCAACCACAGATAGTATTTCATCTTTCTCCAGTTGCACCAGAAGTCCAGTGGTGATGAGTACCAGGCCCCGGTTTGGACTGGGGCCAGTGGCAGCGGCATTTGGGATCATGGTGTTACTCAAAGCAACCTTGGGCATGGTGATGTTGAACTTATTGGCAGCTTCTTCAACTATGCTGTAAACATCAATTACCCTGGAAACCTTCAAATCAGACTGGCAGTGGAAACCATATTCTCTGAATGTATTCTCTCCCAATTCACAGGTGGGCTCCAAACCCACAGCAAGGCTTTTCTGGTAGATTTCCTCTTTCATTTTAATTATACTGTCCTTACCGAATTTTTCCTGGAATTTCTGGAATTCCTCCAGGGGTAGCTGATACTCTAATATATGCACTTTAGAATTTTCAGGAGTAATCCTCCAGTCACTGGTGCGCAGCAATATCTGGTCAGAAAATAGAACAATTACCAGTTGAAAGACCAGTATACCAATAATTGCCAGAAATATTCCCAGTAAAAGGAAAAGAAGAATGTTAACTCCGAAAAAGAGGATGTAGATCATGATCATGTTGCTTCCAAACATGCGGAAAGATGCCTTCTTACGCCTGGTGGGGGGTGCCTCGGGTATGATTTCCTCTCCCTCCACCCAGGCAAAGTAAAGGGTTGCTTGGCGGATATTGTCCTCAAAAGCCTGGATTGCAATGAAAAGCTCTTCTTCCAGGAGATCCATTTTAGGGGTGATGTCATAATCAGGGGGAATGGTAATGGTAACAATTTTTACCGAGAATGGGTTAGCTGCCTTAATTTCGACTTTAACTTCCCATTCCTCTTCATTACTGCTAACAGTATAACTTAAAAATCCCGTACCATCTAATATTTTTTTAGAGACATTTTTGAACGTGTCCGGTTGTGGTAGGAGATAGAAGTCACGCAAAAAATCCAGTGCTTCTTCCAGGTGGCTTGATGAGAGTTCAGTGTCAATAATGAAATTTTTTTCCAACATTGGGCTCCCCATTGGATTAAAAAAATCTCGGGATATTGAATAATAATTAGGAATATTCTATAATAATTATATTCAGAGCTAGTTACATGAATTATTATATATTTTCACCAATTTCAAGGGGGTTTTTTAATCTTATTATATGTCTCAATTTTAATAAATTGAACGGTGACAGAGGACCAATAACTAATAAATTAAATGTTAATTAGTACCGGATTGATTTTTTTCTATATTTCTGTTTAAAATTATCCAATTCTTTTAAAAATTCCCCATTTTTAGTAAAAAAGTATTATAATATACTAATTATTAATTATAGTGCTTATATTATGATAACAGTGAAATATTTTTAATATAAGCTCTGAAATTCATTATTATGAAACTGGTGGAAGAAAAAAACCCGGACACCCAGCGGGTACTGGATATTATTAATGAAGGATTATCAAAAAGAGCAGTCATCACTATCATGGCTTCTTGCCGTGTTTATTACGATGGAAGGGCGGTGAGTCGCCTGGAATTAGGTGACAGGATCATTATGATCAAATCAGATGGCTCATTCATAATCCATCAGGACCGTAACTTGGAACCAGTGAACTGGCAACCACCCAAAACCAAAGTCACAGTTGACACCCACCAGGGAATGGTTAAAATTAGAGGAGTCAGGAGAAGCCCCTCTGAATCACTGGAAGTGGAAATCCTGCAAACCCACCTTGTCTCCTATTTCATAGGTGAAGATGTAGAAAGCCTTGAACTGGCGGGTTACGAGGCAAATATGGGAGACCTAATATTCAAAGATCCTGAAGTTATTGAAAAGGGGTTTCGCCCCACTTCACGTGAATACCACACCCCCCAGGGATTCATAGATGTACTGGGTAAGGATCAAAATGGTAATATCACTATCCTTGAATTGAAAAGTAGGAAAGCAGGTGTTAATGCAGTTAAACAGTTAAGAAGGTACGTTGATTGTTTTAGTGACCATAAAGATACTGTTAGGGGAGTGTTAGTTGCTCCTTCCATCACTGATGATGCCCGGGAGTTACTGGAAGAGCAGAAAATGGAATTCAAGGAACTGGAACCTCCACGGGAACTGGGAACCGATAAGGTTGTCACTCTAGAAAAGTTCTTTGGAAGGAGCAGTTCGTGAACCAATTAGGAGTAAATTAATCTCCTTATTTTTTTAAACTCCTTATTTACTATCTTAATCTATTTTTTTAAAATCGTATTTAGTCATTTTCCTTTGTTTAACTTCTATTTTAGTTATTTTACCTTTTTTAACTTAATTTTAGTTATTTTGCTATTTTTCACTTATTTTAATTCTTGATTATTATTTTACCCTTATTTATAACTCCCAAAAAAATTATCCTGAAAATTTATTATAAATACCAAAGATATAATGATGTAGTGTTTTTATGGAAAAACAGGATCAAAAACTGGATGACTGGCAAGTGGTGTGCCGTAACATCAGATGCAAACAGCGCTATGAAATACCCTCTGACTGGCCCCTGGAATGGAAGGTTAAAAAATTCCGCGGAGTATGTGGTCATGGTGAGGATACCTTATTTCCAGAACTCCTAAAACCAGTTAAATGCCCAGAATGCGGAGAAAAAAGTTACAGAGTAATTCGCAAATATTTCCAGAGTAAAACCAATAAAACATGTTCAATTTAGGTTATAATTTAATTTTTAAGTATAATACTTAATTTGATTAATATTCCATTTAATCTTTATTAATTCACAATTATCTTTAATTTGAATTCCTTTTAATTTCAATCCTTTACTTCTAAATATCCCTCACTAGATTTGCCAGTTGATTGAGATTCCGCACTTCATGAATCTGGGCTCCTGCATCACGGTAATGGGAAACACAGCTATCTACCACATCCCATTTTTTGGGATCCTCTGGATTAAACACCATCACTTTCCTGCATTTACGACACATTTTTTCCACCAGCTCGGCACTCTGAGGTATTCCATCAACCTTGGGACCGGCCCAATCCCGACAATCAGTGAGGATCATCAGGGTGGAGCGGCGATTGAGCTCGGCACTGTCCAGAAATGATTCAAAGGCCAGATACATGTTACTGGTCCCGTGGATCATCAGTTTTTTCTGCCGGATATCACGTACTTTGATAAAAGCATCTATCATACTGGGTTCTGTCATGGCACTGGTGGTTTCCACAGTTCTGTGGTCAAAGTCAAACACTCTGACCCTCCTGAAAGAGTTCTGTGCAGCGTAGATAAGACAGAAAAACCAGTTACTGATCCAGTCGCAGGAACCACTTACATCATTCAGAAAGAAATGATGGTTTTTATTCATGCGAGGTTTGCTTTTAACCAGATCAATGAGTGCCCCACCATTTTGAAGATTTTTACGTATGGTACGCCTAACATCAGGACGCATAATGCGAGCCTGGCGCTGGCGCCTGCTACGGACCATGGCGATCTTCTTACCCATCTTCTGACATAACATGAAAAGTTCCGGTTCAAAGGAAGTCAGGGTGTTAATATCCCTACTGAGAAGTTCTGATTCATCCGGTGTTTTTTTGTAATCCTCCAGTGGAGGATGATAATTAAATTCATTGGAACTTATTTCATGTGCCTTAGAATTCTTATTATTATCTTCCTGATGATGTATGGTCCATTTCTGGGATTTTTTAGTAGACCACAAATTCTTTTGAGGTGATGGTGATGTTCCATCCTCTCCTTCATCATTTGCATTTACACTAACACCTCCAAAGAACTCATCAAATAGCTGGTTAAATGATTCCCTCTGTTTCTGTTCCTTAACATATACTGCTGCCAGAGCTTCCTTAAAAAGAGGGTCATCCTCATTAATTAGCTTAGAAACTTCCGCACTCGTATGAGTACTTCTGATACTAACTGGGATCCCCTTTTCCCTCAGTAAACCTGAGAAGGTTACAATTTTATCCATAAAATTTCACTCTGCAAAAAATTATTTGAATATTCTGGTATCAACTTTTTTCCGGTCTTCTTCTGACTTTAAAACCACTCTGACAGTTGTTTCAAGGGACTCATCACTGGCATCTTTATCTCCAGTGACCAGGAGAGTTCGAACCCAGTCAACGGTAGCTCGTATTGATGGTATTTTCACCAGGTCCAGTTTCCTTATACTCTGAATAAGTCCCACCACCTTCTCCACCAGTTCATGGGGTGCATCCGGAACCAGTGACTTAACGATCTCAATTTCCCTTTCCAAGGTGGGGTAATCAATATATAGGAAAAGACACCGATCTCTGGTTTCATCAAGTAACATTCTCTGAGAATTGGAGGTTAACACTACTAAAAGATCGTTTTTAAGGATGAATGTTCCCAAATCATTAACCGTGATCTCTTTTTCTCCCAAAGCCTGGAGTAAGAAGCTTTCCACCTCTTCATCTGCCTTGTCAATTTCATCAATGAGCATTACTGCAGGATTAGGATTAATAAATGCCTGGAGTAAGGGTCTTTTAATGAAGAACTCCTCACCAAATACATCCTGATCCGAATCTTTCAGGCGGGACATTTCCAGATGCAACAATTGTTTCTGGTAATTCCACTCCCCCACCATCTGTTCAAAGGTAATTCCCTCATAACACTGCACCCTGAAAAAATCCCTTCCAAGGGCTCTTGCAATAGCCTTAGCAAGTTCTGTTTTCCCTGTTCCAGGGGGCCCCTCTACCAAAATGGGTTTTCCCAGTTCAATGGCCAGGAAGAGAATGGTAATAATGTTATCATCAGGGATGTAACTGGCATCGGTAAGGGCATTTTTAATATATTCTGTGTCAAAAACAGTATTTTTGGTTTGATTCGATTTATTGGCTTTGATAGGGATAACCTCCCCTACATTGATAAATTATTCAAATTCTATCATTAAAGTAAATTCAATCACATTTATCTGCCATTAATATATAACACATGTTACATAAAAAATGAACCCTTCCCAATGGGATAAACTTCAATGGGACAGATAGTAATCGTAATGATTGATTGCAATCTAGAATAATAAGTCCCATTATAAATTGAAAACATCAATAATAACATACTTGATGGAAAAAGCTTAAATGACTTATAATTTAAAATAGTTATTGATTTATATGCCTTACTTAATTTGCCAGAATTGTGGTGGCTATTACGAGCTGGATGATGATGAATCCCCGGAAGACTTTGATAGTTGCCGTTGTGGGGGTAAATTGGTCTACTCAGAATATTTAGATTCCAAACCCAGAATGAGCAGAAAAAAGTTTTACGGTGCTTTATCAGTTATTTTTATTTTAACTGTCATGGCTGCAGGATACATTATTTTGTTCATGGATCCCTTAAGTGAAATCTCTGCATCAACTCCATCAGTATTAGCTAGTGATTACCGGGGAACAGTGAGTAAAGAAATCATCACGGCATCCAATGACTCATCTAATGATACTTCTAATAAAAAGACCATTGCAGTCATTACTGGCATGCACCCCCGTGAGAAGCTTTCCATCCGGACGGTTTCCGATGTGGTTAACCAGTACAGTTTATCTTCAAATCAGGCCATTGTACATTACATGGTTAATGTCACGGATAATCCTGAAAATTATGTAAACGGACGATCTAATGGGGAAGGGCTGGTATCGCAGTACATTATTCCAGATATAAAGAAGTCAGATATAGATGTGGTAATAATATGCCATGACCATGCTCCGGGTTATGGTAAGGGATACTACGTGGCCACACCTAAAATGGACTCACCTTCAGTGGCTTTGGGGGAAGTGGTTGAGAAAACCCTGTCTGAATTCACTTATTACCAGTCTAGTTCCAATGCTGAGCATGGTTCATCCACATTAACAGTTTCCAATCCAATAGCTGCAGCAGGTTTCCGCACACTGGTCTATGAAATGCCAGAATGGGCTGCCTACAATCAGGCTTACCAAGAAAGCAAAAAACTTATTGCTACGTGTTTTCAGGGTATTTAATATAAATTAAAGTAATTTACTAATAAAAAAAAGTATAATCTATTTTTTCCCAATTTCAACAATTAAACATGGAATGAATTGATGAAAACTACAAAAATCTGAAATAAAAGAGTAAAAACGAAATTAAAAACAACAAATTGGGAAAAAAATCCATAAAAATAGATAATTAATAAGATACTTTATATGCTTTCAAAAACAATAGATTATTGCCGAAAGGTAAAAAATTGGAAGTGAAAGTATGTTCGGAAGTAGTAATGATAGAGGAAATTCGTCTCCTATTAATGAAGGCGGAGAATACGATGTGAAGATTGAAGATACTGGTAGGGACGGAGACGGAATTGCCCGTATTGAAGGTTTTGTGGTTTTTGTTTCAGGTGCAAAAGAAGGAGAAGAAGTTAGAATCAGAATTAATTCTGTTCGAAGAAACTTCGCCTTTGCTGAAGTAGTAGACTAAACATCATTAAAGTGGAAAAGGGATTGTAAAAAAACATCCGGTATGAAAGCCGGTTAATCTTTTCATTTTTCATAAAAATACTTTTATTTTTCAATTAAGTTCTAATACTGTCAAGTTTTCAAATTAAGTTCGTTCTAGTTTTCCATATAATGTCATTTTCCATAATGTCAATTTCATTCCAGTTCCTGAAATAATGAGTCTAAGATCGGTTAATGATATTTAATTCTATTTGTTGCTCTTTTAAATTATATATTTTAATTAATAATGCTCTTTAATCAGATAACAATTTAATCTTTAATAAACATATTAATTTTAAACTAAGATCTTTTTAATGAGGCGTTCTCTATGACTGATGGAAACCATTACAAAACCTTGGATCAATGGTGGAAAATTGATGATGAACAACTAAAAACACCTGAACATGATGATTTGCTTATTTGGTTGCTTAAAAAAGAGAATCTTAAAAAAATTATCACTAAAAAAGACCCTGAAGCTATTCATTGGGATTGGGAAAATGTAAAAATTCATGCAGAGGAATATATCATTGCTGAAAATGGTTACAGAGTCGGTGCGCCAGATATTATATTTTCCATACCCCGTTATTCATCTGATAAATGCCAAACCAATCCCATTAACAAAAATATATCTCCAAATTGTGTTATGAACGCAGGGTATAATTCTCATGATCATTATCAACATTATTCCAGATATTTTATTGAAATTAAACCTGAAATAAAAAACTTTGGAACCACATTAAGACAACTGAAACTTTACATATCCTATGGATATGAAGGTAGAGCATATCTTCTCACCGCAGACCAACGTTTCATAGAAGAGTTTGAAAACCAGGGAATCAAAGTAATATATCCTCCAAAAGTACAAACTAACCTTGAATTCTAAATTAGGGAGGAGATATTAATTGACTTGAATATTTATGGTAGATTGCATATTATTTATTGAGGAATACCCCGTTGTCTATTATGCAGAGTATTATTTTTTGTCAGCTAGGACCTTAACCGAGTTTATCCTGTTAACTATGTTTTCATGGCCAGGAGACTGTAAGTAGAAGTTAGTGATTGTGATTTGCCGTGTTAATAACTATGCCTAGCTATCTTTTTTTACTTAAAATAACGATTTGAAATGTTTTGTAACCGGCCATAAACCATTAACTTTGCAGCCTCCATAAATAAAAAGTTATATATATTTTTAACATCAAAATAATAGTAAGTAAATACAATCTTACATCCAAGCAATATTATCTTTGGTCATTGTCCAATTCCCACAACATATAATAATCCTGGGGAGGGGGGTGGGAATTGGAACATTTAGTGCATTAATTTTTTAGCAAGTGAAGTTTTTTTATCGCCTTCTCCATCAATCATTTTCGAAGATTGTCGTTATGATCTTTTATAAATTGTAAAAGGAGGTGAAAATGTGGAAAAACAAACTAAAAACTTGTTAATAGCAACTATTTTTATTGTAATTGCAGTCATTGCAATTTCTCCCGTTCAAGCAGCAACAGATCAAGAAATAGAAGAATCCACAACAAACGGGACAGAATGGTTAGCTGAACAACAGAATCCAGACGGTTCATGGGGGAGTAATAACCAGATAGGTTCTACTGATTTTGCGGTATTAAAACTGGAAACACATGCCACTGAGAATGGTCAATCTCCTTTTGATCCTAATTACCAGTACTCCGACGAAGTTCAAAATGGATTGGATTATCTATTCTTACAAGCTAAAGAAGTAGATATTGCAGTTCAACCTGCTGGAAATCCTGACAGCAATGGGGATGGAAAAGGAGTATACTTTGGTTCCAGTACTACTGATTACAGCGTAATATACCAGACTGGTGTGGCCCTAGCTGCCATTGTCGCAGGGGAAGCACCAGATAGGGTGGTAAACGTTCCGGGAAGTCCAGTTAATGGACAGACCTACAAAAATGTGGCTCAAAACGTAGTTGACTTCTTGGCCTGGGCCCAGACTGACAGCGGAACTAAAGAAGGAGGATGGTATTATATACCAAACACAAGTAGTTCTGATAACTCAGTTTCCGGATATGCCGTCTTAGGATTATTGTATGCCGTCAGCCCAGTCCACGGTTACTCCTGTACTGTTCCTGACTTCGTGAAAACAGAACTTAACAAATGGGCAGATTACATCCAGTCCGATACCACCGGTGGTTCTGGTTACAGCTCTCCTGGTGATTCCTATGCTAATGTGTATAACACAGGTAATCTGATAGTGGAGTTCGCATTCTTGGGGGATGTGTCCACTACCGCCAGAGTCACAGCAGCCATAAATTTCCTGGTTACCAATTGGAACGCACCTGGAAGCGGTTACTCAGATATTGGTTGGAAAGAATCTAGTCCTAGTGACATAACCAATTACATAGCCTGTTACAGCATAATGAAAGCACTGCAAACCTATAATCTGGATACTATTGGAGGTATTGACTGGTTCCAGGACTTCGCCAACGCTATTATTGCTGAACAAAACGCAGACGGCTCCTGGCCACAATCTAAATGGGCTACAAACACGGAACTGTCTACTTGTTGGGCGTTACTAACCTTAGAAAAGGCAGCGCCACCCTCAAAAGTAGCAGATATCGCAGTAACAAAAACAGTGAGCAACAGCCAACCAGTGGTAGGAAACCCTATACAATATATCCTGACAGTCAATAACAAAGGTCCAGATCAAGCTACTGATGTAGTGGCGACAGAGAACCTTTCACCTAATCTACAATTCGTCTCAGCCATTCCCAGCAAAGGTAGCTACGATCAAAGCACTGGCATCTGGACTATTGGAACCATGGACAATGGTGAATCAGTTACATTAACCATTAATGCCATTGTCATGGCTGCCGGAGCTATAGTTAACGAAGCAAACGCCACTGCAGCAGAGTTCGACCCAGACCTATCTAACAACCGGGTCAATCAGACCATTATAGCACAGGCCGCACCAGAACCAGTTGTCGAAGCAGCAGGCACCATTGGAATGCAAACCACTGGGATACCACTAGCAGGAATAGCACTAGCTATCTTAATGGTAACTGCCGGCTTAATCCTACCCAAAAGAAAACAATAAAGAGAGTTAATACTCTCTTTTCCCCACTTTTTTTATTTTTCTTTTACACTATAATCAAAATTATGTTATTCAAACTTGTTTTAGAAACATTTGCACACATTGAAGTCAATGGTTTATTTATTTTTAAATTAAACTAATTTTTTTTAATATATTTTAAGTTTTCTAATTAATCTCTCTGGAAATATAAAATAACGTTTTTATGAAAGTTCAGTGGTGATATTAACTATATAACTAATTTAAAAAATTAAAGCCAATAAAAGGTATGATGAAGAATAATATTGGATATAGGGGCATAAAAAAAAGAAAAATAATTTATTCTTCGTTTAAGGACTCCTGGATCGTCTCTACAATACACACCCTATTCCAGCCCACAACCCCACTGGCAATCTTTTCCAGCTCCCCTGGTACTTCTTCCATGCCATAGGGGCGAATGAGAACTATTGGTTTTTCCATTTTTTGAGCTATCTTAACTTGGGTTTCTATTAAATCATGGTACCTGGAGTAAAGGCCGGTGAGTATAATTACAATATCTACTGGTTCAATTTGTTCCATTAATTGGTCAGGGCTGTTTTCTCCAGGCACGCCGTGGTCTTCCCATTCAAAGTCACGAGCTTCAATAAGTCTCTGGATAAAGGTAAGATACTCTTCATCACCTTCTCCATTATGGCTGATAAACAGATCATAAACTTTCAAATCTTCTTCAAACATTTTATCCCCCCTGTTGTTATTAATTGGTTAAAATATGGTTATAAATCATTTTTGCTTTATTAAATCCATTTAACTTTATTTAATATAGTTTTAATAAATTTCCATGGTAAGTATCTACCTATTTATAATATCAGACATAAATATAATAAATAATCAGGCACTGATAATTTTCAAATCTATCCGGGGGGTTTAATGAAAAAAAGGCCATCATTACGTCCAAAGAAAAAATCCAGGCCGAATAGTCGAAAAATCCTGATGGTTAATAAGAAATTATTGGTGATAGGTGCACTACTTATTTTATTTTTGTGTGGATTTATTATAACTAAAAATGATTCACAAACTCAGAACACGCTACCTGTCAATGGATCAGAGGTTAAGAGTTCTTCTAATTATAAAATAATCGTTATAGACAACTCTACTGGGGGTGATGTGTCCAATAACACTATATTGGCACAGAACACCAACAAAACACCGGTAATATCTGAACTTTACGAAGCAGCTAAAAAAGGTACTCCCATGATTATATTTGGTGATGGTGGTCAACCTAGGGTCATGCTGGTTGCCGGGGTTCATGGTGCAGAATTACCCTCCCAGATCGCTTTAACCAATCTTATCAACCATCTCAATGGAAAACAAATAAACGGAACTATATACATCATCCCCTTTGCTATTCCCAATAACACTGCAACCTGCACACGTTTGAACAATGGCACTGATCCAGACAGGGTGGCTCATAATCCTGGAACTCCCTTAAATAATATCATTAACACTTCCATAAATAGTAATGTGACAATGTTGGTTGATTTTCATTGTGCACAACCCAATGATATTCCTGGTAAAAATTGCATTATCTACGATACTAAAAATCCTAAAAGTCTGGACTTAGCTCGTTATATTAATAATAAAACTGGATCTCCTTTAGTGGAGGTTGGACCCTACCCTGGTGTTCTTTCCACAGTAAGCAACCGTAATGGAATCACATCAGTGGTGTGTGAAGTTTTATCAGCACACAATAGCACAGATCCGGGGAGTGTTGAACTTTCATACCGGTACATGTTGGCCTTTTTAGAGTATTCCCGTGTTTACAATAACACGGCTTAAAAAATCCATTAATTAGTTAAATAATCCAATTTTGAGCCCTTTGAAATTTATAACAATTTATTATCAGTTTATTAATTAAAAAAACATTGATCTAATTAGATTAATAATAAATGAATTTATTAATAATAAATGAATTTATTAATAATAGATTTTAATCTCCTTTTAACTCAACAGTCAGTTGTTTCTTTTTATCTTCATCATTAAGCCAGATTTTAACTTCCTTCCAGACCAAGTTACATTTATCTTCTGGTTTCATTCCTACCACTTTTCGAATGGCATAGTCCACTTTTTTACGCTCCTTCCTGTCTTCTGGATGTAAATCTGCTTTATTTAGAACATCTTTCATATGTCTTAGATAACAGCTCATAATAAAATTACTCCCTTAACATTTTTTTATCTTTAATACTACATCAATTATCTAAAATTCATTACTTCATGTATAATATATGGTAATACTCTTAATAGTTTTAATGGAAAGAAAATAATAACGTCCATCCAATGGAAAGTAAATAAAAGATTAGGTCAATATTAAATTATAATATCCAATATTCTCAGTTATAATTAATATCCATGTTTCAGGCAGTATAAATCCTCTAATCAATTTATAAACTTTAATCGGTTATAATATTTCAATTTTTGTCCTTAAGTGTTTAAATAAAAAAAATTAATGGATGGCAATATATGAAAGGCAATTTCCAAGTGGCACTGTGCCAGATGAAAGTAGTGGAAGATAAGAGTGAGAACATTGCCCATGCACGGTCCATGATCAGTGAAGCTGCCTCAAAAGCAGATCTGGTGATATTACCTGAAATGTGGAATTGCCCCTACCAAACCTTGCTTTTCCCAGAGTATGCGGAAGAAATGGAAAACAGTCCCACCTTAGAGGCTATTTCTCTGGCTGCAAAAAAGAATGCTGTTTATATTGTGGCTGGTTCCATCCCTGAAAAGCATGATGGGGATATCTACAATTCCAGCTTCATCTTCAACTCCCAGGGTGAGATAATTGGAGTTCACCGTAAAGTTCACCTTTTTGACATTGATGTACCAGGACAAATCAGTTTCAAGGAATCAGAAACTCTTACTGCGGGTAATAAGATTACAGTAGTGGACACACCACTGTGTAAACTAGGATTATGTATTTGTTACGATATGCGTTTTAGTGAACTTTTGCGGCTTATGGCGTTGGAAGGAGCTGAGTTAATTGTTGTACCCGGTGCTTTCAACCTCACCACTGGACCTGCACACTGGAAACCATTAATCCAGGTTAGGGCTGTGGATAACCAGGTGTTCATGGCTGCTGCATCACCTGCCCGGGATCCTGATGCTACCTATGTTGCTTACGGTCATTCTATGGTTGCTGATCCCTGGGGAACAGTCTTGAAAGAGGCAGGAACTGCTGAAGAAATATTATATTGTAATATTGACTTAGAAATGATCCCAAAAATTCGCCAGGAACTTCCTCTTCTTCTTAACCGACGAACTGACCTGTATCAACTAAAGAAAAAGTAGATTGGTGTTATATTTTCAAATTTAACTAATTTATCCTAAATATAAATAAATTAAATAAATTTAAGCAATTTATCCTAAATCTAAACGAATTTAAACAAATTAAATTATTTAAAGTAAATTTATGGGAATGTTGAAATACAATGGAAATATGTCTTTTAAGGGGGAAATTCATTTTTAATTGTTAAATGCAGTTGTTTGAGATTAGAATAACATAACGGTGGCAGGCATGATTAAACAATTGGAAGATTATGAAATAACCGAAGTTATGAATTTATGGTTAAAGACCACCATCACTGCTCACAGTTTCATACCAGAAAAACACTGGATTGACAAGTATAACATGGTTAAAGATGAGTATATCCCTATTTCCAGAACCTGGATTTTTAAGGAAGATAATTTGATTAAAGGATTTGTTAGCATTATAAATAATTCATTTATTGGTGCATTATTTGTTTTAGAAGATTATCAAAGGAAGGGTATCGGCAGAGAACTAATAAATCACTGTAAATCTTTGTACCAATGTTTAGAAGTGGGAGTTTATATAAAAAACATTAATGCTGTTAATTTCTATAAGCACTGTGGTTTTATGGTTACAAAAGAGCAAGACAATGAAGATTCAGGAGTTATGGAGTATATAATGTCCTGGAAAAGCCAAGAATGATAAAAAGTTAATTAACTTAAGTTAATGATGAGTTAATTTAATTAAAATGAATAGTGACTTCATTTAGACTGTAGTTACTTTATTTAGACTGTAGTTACTTTATTTAGGCGTGCAATTGCTTTATTTAGATTGTAGCTCCATTACTTAACTGTAGAATTTACTTTAACTATTTGAATTAAATAAAAAAAAGGTTTTGATTCAGAATTTTACTTCTAAATCTTTTTAAGGGCTTTATTACATGCTTTTTTAAATTCTTTATCTCCAGTTGCAGCTCGACGAGCTTTTTTGATGGGATCAATAGCTCGTTCATCTCCAATATCTCCCAGTGCTTTAACTGCAGCCACCCTCACACCCCAGTCTTCATCAGTTAACATTCCAATAAGCGGATCTACTGCTGCATCATTACCTATCTCACCCAGTGCCTTGGAGGCGAATTTACGCACACTCCAATCATCAGCAGCGAGAGCTTCCACTAAATGGTTAACCACACTATCACTTTTAATATCCTTAAGGGCTAAAGTGGCGTATCTGCGAATGTTTCCCTCATCGTTTTTCAGTATGGTAACCAGTGGCTCAATGGCAGGTTCACCAATTTTACCCAGTGACTTGGCAGAGGCAAATCTAACTTGAGGATTATCATCTTTCAGTGCTTTGATTAATGGTTCAATAACATCAGTATTATCAGTTTCACCCAGTTTTTCTGCAGATTCTTTTCTTTTTTCAGGATCATCATCTGTTAAATCTTTTAATAATTGTTTATGATCATCAGTTGACATGTTTATTCCTCTTAATGTTCTCAAGAACATTTTTTTATTTTACTGTATATTAATTTAACTGGAAAAATAAGACTTAAATTCAATTAGGGTGGTGAAATAATTTTTAATAAATGAAATAAATTTAAAAATACGTTTAAGAAAATGTTTTATGATAGATATTCATCTTCATTGAAGGTGATGATTACGTGAGTTCCACCTTCCCTCTTAACCAGGATCTTTCCATCGATCTGTCCTATGAGATTTTTAACCAGTTGCAGTCCCAGAGTATCAGTTTGCTGAACATCCAGATCAGGGGGCAGTCCGATCCCATCATCATCAACCCTCATCACATAGTTTTCTGCTTCTTTGAAAAATTTAATGGTGATGATTCCATATTCTCCATTAGGGAAAGCATATTTCATGGAGTTGGTTAAAAGCTCATTCAATATAAGACCCAATGGAATGGCAGTGTTAATATCCAGGTTCAAATCTTCTAATTCCATTACCAACTCCACACGTTCAGGGTAACTTAAAAAGGAATTAAAAAGGTCCCGGGCCAGGTGTCGGATGTAATCTCCAAAGTTAATCTTTTTAAAATTATCAGATCGATACAGTTTTTCGTGGATAAGTGCCATGGACTTAGCCCTGGTTTGAATTTGGTGGAAAATCTCTTTGGCCTTTTCATCTTCAATATCAGCCGAGGTAAGGTTAAGTAAACTGGCCATTATCATCAGATTGTTTTTGGTGCGGTGATGAATTTCGCGGACCAGCATTTCCTTATCATTTAAAGCTTTTTTTAATTTTTCTTCGGCTCGTTTTCGCAGCAGTGCTTCAACAATGGTAGTGGAAATGCTTCTCATAGCTTTACTATCCGAAAAATCATAGGCAGATTCTTTGTTACCCAGTCCGATAAAACCTATTAATTCACCATTCCTTAATAGGGGAGCCATAAGAATGTTCTTAAGGAAGGGATGATCTCCAGGTAAAAAATCAAGATCAAGGTTGGAGACATTGTTATAGATGATGGGATGTTTTGTAGTTTTCAGTTGATCTAAAATATCATTGATCTTGAGGTTTTTAATCATAGGATTTAAATCAATTTTTTCCCAATGAAAATTCTCTAGAAGTGATTCACTAATGGCCAGGGTTTTAAACTCATTTTCTGAGTTAATTTCACATATAAACCCAAATTCACTATTAGTAATATTTTCACAGACAGTAAGGCAAATTTTCCTTAGATCTTCTTCAGTTTCTGATATAATGGCCTCGGTTAAGATAGTTCCCATTGCTTTATGGATTTCATTTTGTCTGCTTAAAAGTAGTTCGTATTCTTTCCTCTCGGTCATATCTCTGGCCACGCCAAGAACCTTTTCCACACTTCCATCAGGGTTTTTAAGAGGAATTAGGATGGTGTCCAGCCACATTGAGTCAGGGGACATGGTCAACAGGTTCTCGCCCCTCACAGTATCTTGGATCTGGAATACTCTTTGAAGGTATTTACCCTGCAATTCATTGGTTTTTCGGGGGAATAATTCGCATCTAGGTTTACCAAGCGCATCAGAAGGGTTGAGTTTCCATTTACGTGCTGCATATTCATTGATGTATTCTAAGTTGTCTTCACGGTTGATGATAAATATAAAATCTTCCACAGCCTCAGCAAGGGTCCTGTACCTGTTTTCGCTTTCTGTAATTTTTGCCATTGCCTGGTTACGTTCAGTCACATCTAAAATTGAAGCTAATGTTCTCTTTGTTCCGGGTATGAGGCAAATATTGGCGAAAATATCTTTAATTTCACCATATTTATCAATAATACTGAATTCATAATTACTTGGAGCAGATGTTGAATTACTGTACCTTAACCTGTGATATTCCTCCATCTGAGGCTGATATTCTGGCGTGACAAAGTCCTTCCATGTTTTTTTGCCCATGACCTCAAGGGGATGGTATCCGAATATATTTTCTGTTTCAGAGTTGGCCAGGGATATGGTACTGTCTTCTTCAACAATAATGGTGGCTGTTCCACTATGTTCAAAGATGGTTTTATAATAGGCAACCGATTCACGTAGTGATTCTTTAGTTTTTTTAAGGTTGGTGAGATCAGTGAAACTCCATACCCTTCCAGTTACATTATTCCCTATTAGTTGTGGCTGTGAATAGCGCTGGTATACCCGTCCATCCTTAAATTCTAACGTATCGGTACTGATTTCTTTGGGGTTCTGATAGAGTTCCTCTGTTTTGGTTCGAAACTTGGAAGGATCTTTCAATTCACTCATCATATGATCCAGAAGTTCTGTATCATACCCTGGATTAAGCATTGATGGGGGAATATTCCACATCTCCATGAATTTCTTATTATAACTGGTTATTATTCTCTGGTTATTAACCACCAGTATTCCGTTGGCAACAGATTCCATGGTAGCTTTTTGAAGAGAAAGAGATTCCTGGAGCGAATCCTCCATTATTTTAAGATCATTAATGTCTGTTGCAAAGATGGAGATGGCTATTATTTCATCTTCTGATTTAACTGGAGAAATATATACTTTAATATATCTAACTTCATCTCCATTATCTAAAAAGAATGATTTAAAAGGCCTATTAGTTTTTTTATTGAAAATAGTATTGATAGAACTGGTGTATTTATGATACTCTTGAGAAGGTATGATTGCAAGTTGTGATAGTAGCTTGGGTACTTTTTTATAATCACTACTTGAATTAAGGTCAGCTACTGAATGGTTTACCTCTAATATTTCACCATCTAAACCTAGCAGGATGATGTAGTTGGGTGAAATTTCGAATATTTCTTCCTTAAAGGCAATTTCCTTTTTTAACTTCGATATTTCCTTTTTTAAAAGATTAACCTGGTTTAAATCATTTGAACCCACATTATTTTTTGTCATTAATTATCCCCTTTAGACTTAATACGTGCTACTGGGATACTTGCCAATAATGTTTTCCAAAAATTTTTAATAAATACCGCCATTTATTATTCATTGAGATATGTTCATATTGAAATATGTTTATGCATTGATTCACAACACCATCAATATTTCTGTGAGATGAGTCACATGAAACAGATAAAATTGTGAAAATGAGAAAAAGATGTTATTTCATTTTATAATAATTCTAAAATAGATTTATTAGGGGATAATGTTGTCCATATCATAATCAAACTTGCACACCGATTGCAGAATACCGGTAGTGGGTTCTTCTTTAACACTTCCTGGTAAATTGGTCCAGGAATAGGTTAGCTGCATAATACTCTGACAGATGAGACATAAAAAAATATCTTTAGGCCGACCTGGGGACCATGAACATTTTTTAACAGTCATTGCACCCCAGGTTCCTTTAGAACGTGTTAAAACCTTAAAACCCAGGTTTTCATATAAGTGTGCAATCCAGGAGAGATAAACTTTCATTTTATCCTCGTCACTAAGATTATCATAGGGTTCCTGGCTGTTCTCTTTAGCATACTGGTGAAACAGTGGTTTCATATTCTGCTCGAAAAGCCGCATGAAACGGGAGAGAAACACACTTCTCTCGGAAATAGGCATGTTGGTTATTAGTTCTGGAAGAACACTGCGCATGAATATTTGAACATCTTTCAAACCTGCCTTTTTCTCATCTTCCAATTCCTTTTGTCTAGTTTCATGATTTTTCAATGCTAATTGAACATTATTACGTAATTCTGCTTCTTCAATGGGTTTGATTAGATACGCATTGGCTTTAGTGTCAATCATCCGGTTAAATGTTTCCACATCATCCAGAGCAGTTAAATAGATTAAAGGAACATCCATGAAACTTTTGATAATGGTGGCAGCATCTATACCATCCATTTCTCCCTTTAATGTAATATCCATAAGAATTAAATCAGGTTTAATGGAGAATGCTTCCTGTATTGCTTCATTCCCTGTTTTTACAGTGGAAGGGACATGGTATCCAAGGGATTCTAAACATTCCTGGATCTCAATGGCACTGATTCCTTCGTCTTCCACTACTAAAATTGTCTCCCCAGCCATTTTATCACATGAACCCTGATTTTACACATTCAAAACTTCCAATATATGGAATATAGTATATTTTAACATATAAATCTATTAGGTACTATTACTAACCACAATTTTTATAACCCTTTTTTTTACTATAATGATTATTAATTATGGATTCCACACTATATGAGTTTGTTTGGTCTCAACTGGCAAAATTTGGGTCTAAATTTGGAAAAAATATTTTTAAGCTGAGATTAATCTAATCATGTCAATTGTAGGAGGTGATAACGGCTGGAAAAAGACAGCATTAATAACCGTTTTTGTAGTTCTCCTTTGGGTCCTGCCAATTTATGCTATGGATTCAGGCAACACAACAAGTAATCAAAGTGTTAACTCAACCGAGCATTTAAACCACGCATCAAATGGTTCTAGTGGAGATGATATGCAAAGTCAAATAATGACTCTAAAAAGCACACCTTCCGGGAGATATAAGGATGTACAGGATTTACACCTAAAAATACTGCAAATACTGGAAGGAATACATTTGTTACGTCAGGAAAACGCTACTGCGCGTTCCATCAAATATTATGGTGAATTGGAAACCCGGTCTGCAGAGCTTGAAAGTTTGATGCGCAGTATTATTAGAGGGTGAGAGGGTTTATAATCCCTCTTTATTAAACTTTTTTTAAAGAGAATAATCTTTTTAGTAAATATTAAAGTGTTTTTCCTAATTAAACAATTAAATGAGTTAATTAGTTAAACAAATCACTTTCCTTTAATTTTTCTTCCATGTTTTCGGTTGTTTTTGATAATTTTTCCTTAACCAGTAATGTTAAGGCTACTGTCAGGAGGGGGAATAAGGTTAAAACTCCAATAGAGTACCAGAAATTTGTCCATAGAACTCCTGCAACTATTTCGCGAATAGCAGAGATAGCATAGATGAAGGGTAGGTATGGATTTATATACTGGAAAAGCGGTGTTAAAACCGGTGCAGGGTAAGTACCTCCGCTTCCTGTACCTGTAAAACCAGGATAGGAACTGCCAGAAATTTCCTGATTTCGCCAAAAGCTGATGATAATGAGTATACAATGGTCATAAAGCACAATACTACGTATATACTGCACAGTACCATCATCTTAAAATTACTGTTGTTATTGTTTTTAATATCCGATTCCACATTCACTATAATGATTAAAACCGTATTAGCTTTGGTAATGTCACTTTCAATTAATGAGGGTCTTTTAATAAAAAAGAAAATCAGCGAGGGTTATTTTGGTCTTCCATTCCGTAATTTTCAAGATACCACTCAATAAGCTCTCCAGCAATGCTCATTTTAGATGGTATTCTGGGAAGCTCATCTGCACTGAACCACTGGGCATCTATTATTTCTTTCCCATCTACCTGTATATCACCACTTTCATATTCTGCAGTAAAGGCAATCATCAGGGAATTGGGGTAAGGCCAGGGTTGGCTTGCGAAATATTCAATATTCTTTACCTTTAAACCAACTTCTTCCATGGTCTCCCGTTGGACAGTTTCGGTTAAGGTCTCACCAGGCTCCACAAACCCTGCAATGAGTCCGTACATATTCCCAGGGGTGCGGGTGTGCAGGGCCATGAGTAGTTTACCATCCTTAATTATGGCAGTAATGACTGCAGGTGATAGGCGAGTGAAACTGATAAAACCACATTCCGGGCATATCTTGGCCATTTCATCATCTTTGGTCACAGTGGGCGTGCCGCATTGACCGCAAAACCTATGAGTCCTGTCCCAGTTGGCAATTTGGGAGGCCCGTCCAGCCAGAAGATAAACATCTTCATCTATCAATTCATACAGTGAACGCAAATCCTTGAAAACCATTCCCTCCGGGGGATATGTTTCATTTTCAAGTTCTCCTGAGTAACAGGGATGACCATTGAATTTACCTAGGTAATGGATCCTTTCTGGTGAAATGTTAAGTTTTTCTAATTTTTTTGAAAAAGGAATCTTTACTTGGTTATCACTGCGAAGTTCTACCAGCATTTTATGGGAATTAAAAAGAAACCAGTAAGCATCTTGATTATTTTCTTTGTTGGGTGTGGATTCTGGTATATATCGTTTATAAATACTTTCCCTCAGCATAAACAATGATTATATACTCTAGAATAAATAATTTTACTGATTTTTTAATAAGTTTAATAAGTTCATTTTTCCCATAATTTTATTTTATTCCCTATTTTTAAGGAAACCATATTTTTAAGCAATAAATCTGTTAACCTTAAATAAATCTGTTAACCTTAAATAAATCTGTTAACATTAGGAAATTAATCTGTTATATTGATATAACAAATAATGTTTCATGAAAAATATTAATAATAATCATGAAAATCCATATTAAATCTAAAATATTTCATAAATTTCTAATTAACAGATTTAAACGCTTTAAATTTAAATTATAAACCTAAAATGAGGTTATGTTAGTACCAAAAGCTGGTAATGTTAACTTAGTTCCAGTACTTTAACTAGTTTTGAGTAAAAGAAGAAGGGATAGTGAAGCGCCCATAATAAACGCCCATAATGATTATTATTTTATGAATTTAACCATGGTTCACGCATTTTTTTGTAAATTAATCATCAACTGGTCTCTTCCAATTAATGTCCATAATAAAACTTCTAAATAGTCTTTATTTAAAAAAATAAGCTTAAATATCGCTTATAAAAAAAAAATAAACCGAAATCTTTAAATAAGATGGTCAATGAAAGGTGTGTGTTAACCAGTCTCAAATCACTTATTTTAAGATTTGGGACAAGGAGGCGATATAATTAGGCGAAAATTCACACAGGCAATAATGATTGTTATGTGTGCACTTTTTGTAGCAATCCCTGCTGTGGGAGCTGCAGAAAGTACAGATAGTGGAAGTACGATGGTGACTAATGCCAGCACAGATCAAAATTTAACAGTAGGAATGACTGGAGATAACGTTACCCAAGTACAGAAATGGCTTAAAAACCAGGGATTCTACACTGGTGCCATTGATGGTGAGTTTGGTAACTATACTGAACAAGCTGTTAAAAATTTCCAGGGATATGTTGGGATAAAACAAGACGGTATTGTTGGAAATATCTCTCTTCGCTACATGAAGGCTTTGTCCACTGGAAAACTTAAAATTGGAGACAATGATGAGAACTCCGACTCTACAAGTACTGAAACTAGTTATAACTCAAACAAAACAGTGCATAATGGAAACAAATCATATTCCAGTAGCAATAATAGTTCCAGTAGTTTAAGTAGCTCTGGCAGTACAAGTAGCTCCAGTAGTTCCAGTAGCTCTGGTAGTTCTTACTCCAGCAGTTCTTATTCCACTGGTTACACTTCCGGTACTGATGGTTGGAGTAGTGGAAAAGGAACTGGTGATTGTTGGGAAAACAGTAACATCCTGTATAATCAATTAATATCCACAGGTTACACTGCAAGAATAATCCAGTACTCAAACAGTTATTCTGCAAACCACCGTTCCGTTGAAATATGGGATGGTAGTAGCTGGGTTGACTATGACTACAAAGGTAATGGTTACTCAAACCGGTACTATGCCACCAGTCATGATGACTCATCTGTAACCGTTATAGCAAGTAATGCCTAATAAAATAGCAATACTTTAAAATCTCTCATCAGCAGTACAATGCCCCTAACTGCTGATTCAATTATTTTTTTAAAAAGAATAAAAAAGCAAATTCATAAAAATAAATCCAATAATATATAAAATTTTTAAAAAAATATAGGATGGTGATAATTAAGTTTGCTCTTTCATACAGATGATTTAGTTTACTCTTTCATACAACGTATTCCGTTCCACAGGAATACGGCCAACACCTTCAATGGTGGCATGCATCTGGTCTCTAGATAAATACTCCCCGTGGGATGAACCAGCTGCAATGGAGATCAGATCTTCCATCATTGTACCACCCAGATCGTTGGCACCACAACAGAGGGCCATTTGAGCCATTCTGGTCCCAATTTTAATCCAGGATGCCTGAATATTGGGTATATCTCTTCCCAGAATTATTCTGGCTATGGCATGTAATTTAAGGTCATCCAATCCACTGGCACCATTAGATTGTTCTCCCATTAGGTTGTTTTCTCCCAGGAAGGTCATGGGCACCAGTTCAGTGAAACCACCAGTCTTGCGCTGAATATCCCTGAGAATAAAAAGATGGTCAATACGGTCTTCCCAGGTTTCTATACTACCGTACATAATGGTGGATGTGCTGGGAATCCCAATTTGATGAGCTTCAGTTATGATATCCACCCATTCCTGGGTTGAAACCTTGTTGGGGCAGAGTTTGGCACGGACACTATCCACCAGTATCTCTGCGGAGGCACCAGTTAGGGTGTCAAGTCCAGCATCTTTAAAAGAGGTTAATGCTTTTTCTGTGGTTACATTGGATGCTTTAGCGGCATGGAATACCTCCACAGGAGATAAGCTGTGAAGTTGGATGTCATAGTTGTCTTTAATTGCCCTAAAGAGGTCACTGTAAAACTCCACGGTCATATGAGGCATTACACCTCCAAAAAGACAGATTTCACTGGCATTTACATCAACTGCTTCTTTAATGCTTTCTAAGATTTCTTCAGTGGTCATTTCGTATCCGATGTTATCCCTGAATGAGCAGAATGTACATCCTATAATACAATGATCAGTGATGTCGATGTTACGATTGGCTACAAAGGTAACTTCTTCTCCCACTATTTCTTGCCGTAATTGGTCAGCAATATCAAATAATTGGAAATGATTGGAGTTTAATAGTTTTATAGCATCTTCTCTGGTGATCTCTCCATCAAGAGAACGCTGGTAAATGTTTTCCATCATTGTCTTTACCTCTCAAATAAAAAAATATATTCTAATTATTCTAGATGAATATTCATATATCAATGTTGTTCATTTTTGTAATGCTCATAGATAGTTTCTAAAAGTTTTGACATTTTTTCACCAATGATCTTATATTCTTTAGCCCTTAGATTGGCTATTGAAACTCTCAATGACCAGGGTGACATGTCAAAACCCGCGCCCGGCAGCACCACAATTGAATACAGGTCAGCTAAGGCGAATACAAATGAAAGGGGATTGTATATTTTTTCCATCCAACGAGCAAAGGCAGCCCCGTACCTTTCTTTGGCAACAGCTATTATATCAATTATGGCATAATAGTTGGTTCCAGTGTAATCTATTTCAGTTGATAACCCAAATGCCTTATATAATTTATGGATTCTATGGTTAAGTGTCTGTTCAGTACCTTTTATGTATAAACTATTATCTTCAAGTAGGAAAAATAAAGCAAACAGAGTCATCTGTGCCTGTTGAGGTAAAGATAAACCTGCAGTGTGTTTCAGTGCCACTGAACGGCTATCTGCCACCATTCGATCGATGAACTTCATCTTTTCTGGTTCCAGACATACACATCCATATCTCTGGTTTAACATTTCTCGATCACTATCACTCTGCCTGACTATCATCTCGTCTATCCTGTTTTTTTCATGCATTGCAATTACTCCTAACCTCCAACCGGTGCAGCCCAGATGCTTTGAAAATGAATATACACAGATGGTATTTGAGGGAATTTCTGCCATTAAAGACTGGAAGTTATCCACAAAGGTAGCATAAACATCATCGGTGATGATTATTAATTTAGGATTATGGTTTTTTACAATATCAACTATTTTATCCAGAGTTTCCTGTCTGATAGCCTTTGATTGAGGGTTTCCAGGATTCACAACAAAAAATGCCTTTATGGATGGACTTTTAAGCTTATCTATTTCTGAGTCAGGATATTGCCAGTCATCAGATTCATCAGCTTTAATCTCCACTTCCACCAGGTCATAGTTACTTAAACGGGGTATTTCAAGGTAAGGCGTAAATATCGGGGAGCCGATAGCTATCTTATCCCCCTTATGGATGAGATTATTTTCAAATAAAGAGTCGAAAACATATTTTATGGCACCAGTACCCCCTTCAGTGGCGAACAAATCAAATCTACCCAATCCCTTTTGATTATTACATAAAAAATTGAGTAAAAAGGTATGGATGACTTTTTCAGTATGTGGTCGTATCCTATCCGGTTCTGGGTAAAAATCTCCAATTGTTCCAGTTACAAGTTCGTATATCCAGGCATCTGGAGTAAAACCCAAATTTTCAATTCCGTAATTGATGGATTCTTCCAAAAATCCAATACCTGGATAATCCTGGTGTTTTATGAGAAAATTTTGGAACCTTTCTGCAATCCCATTGATTTCAGGATGTAAACCACCATGGGGATATATGAATGTGCGTTTAGATTCTTCTATTGCAAAATGGCCCAGGGTAAAAAAAGCTTCCCGTGGAGTGGTTGCTATCCAGTTAGGATTTCCACGACCTGCATTTAAGAGGGTGCGATCTTGGAAGTTCCCGGCTAATTTGGTTAATTCAAACTGGATTTCAAAGGGACTAAGTTCCATATATTGTTGTAATTTTTCATAATCCATGGTATTTTCCTCATTTCAATAAAGGAAATCATATAATTTGATTAAGAGAAAATTTCTTAACATTTAATTGAGGTTAAATAAGATTAATATGATAAAATAGTTATTTAAAAAATAGTGAATTTTAATTGTAAATTTTATTTGATCTAACCCTCTATCCTATCTACATTGAGATACCCATAGCTGTCCACCAATTCTTTAAATGTGCCAGCAGCGGTTGTAGCTTCCAAAGCTCCTTCAATATCTTTGAGAATGTCTGCATCTCTAAGTTTAGCTTCAACATCTGAGTAATCCTTTTTAAGTACAATGGTCACTGAGATTTTGTCATCTTCAAATTTACAAACCTTATGTCCATTAATATCCGTTGCTAAGCTTATTTTACCATTCATTATAACACCTGTTCCCCTTTTATGAACTGTTTTACACTTGAAGTGTATGTCTAATCTATGTGTTCATTAATAGTAGAAGTAATTATTATTTTTCTTTTTTTATCATATAATTTGATGGTATTGATGGGTGATAACTAATCCTTTAGTCTACTAAATTAAATTTAATGAAATTAGATAAGATGTTTTAATGAATAATAATTATTGGGGTGAAATATATGGGTGAAAATGTTACTGCAGTGGCCATTGTCACACACAGTTTAAAAGAGGGAATGACCTTCTTTTTAAAATTGAAATGATATTTTTTTAACCTATATTTTGAAGTATATAAACAACTACAATATATTTTAAAAGTTATATTTTGTTAAATATTGTAAATCATTTTATATACTATGAGTTACATACTATCCTACAGAGGTGGTATTATGGATAGTATGAAATTCGGTATTGAATTTGTCCCAAATGAACCTATAGACAAGATTG
>AMGN01000047.1 GCA_000309865.1 Methanobacterium sp. Maddingley MBC34
TAAAAAATCAGATATAAACTTAATTCGCTTAATCCTGCTGTAATTTAACATATTCTGATGATTAAAAACTGATTGAGATAAAAAAAAATAAAATAACGGGATAAAATATTTTGGGAAAATTATTTTTTTGGTAATGGTATTCAGTAACAAGGACTTTCTGTTTTTTTATTAAAAGTTGTTGAATCTTCTTTGGGAATGAAGAAATTATCTTTTATAATAAAAATATCATTCTCATCGAAACTTATACGGAAATTATCATGGCACAATCCCAATTCTTTCAGAGAACTTCGAATGACTGCCAGGTTGGATACACTGTATGGGAAATTCGTCCAAACCATATTAGCACCATCATCTAGTTGTTTTTCCATTTTTTCTAATTCTTTCATGACGGTTATTTTTTCAATGGATTTGTTTCTCATATTGACACCTATATGAAATACTTAAGGCTTTTTTTTGAAATTCTGGAAAATATATCAAAATAGGATTATAGGGGGCACCAGGGTGGATAGGGTACATTTGAGCGATTTAAATTAATAACTTAGATGCCCCTTATAAGTTTGCCAGGAGGGATCTTTGGGATCCCCACTGGAGACGTCTTGCAGGAGGAAAATGGCAAGTTCATCGATTAATACAAAAACACCTCTCATCACCCTTGAAGTAATAATTAATTTGGTGTTATTCGTACAATCATGGGATTGTGGCCCTTCCTATTTAAGACTTTCTATTTATTTTTTATTATTACTATTTTGTAGGTAGGGGAGTTAATGTATTAAAAAAATCATTGATGGGTCCTTTCTGTACTGTGTATGTCGTGGCTTAGAAATTGTTTGGCTGATTACTAAGAAATGAGTATAAAAAAATGAATATTATCAGGGATCTGATTGCATGTTGATTGTTGCGAGGTTGGGTATTCAGATCCCTGATCCTCTCCGTTGTGGCAAAACAATGGGAGTTAAAATGGTTGTAGGCAATTATGCATTAATTGATCTGGTATAAATAGTTAATCATTAAATCATGTATAGTATTACTAAATGAAATCTTGATGTGGGTTTAATATTGGTATTATGGGTTATAATTGTGTCAATTGGTTATTGGCTGGTAATTAATGATTATTGAGAAACTAATTTGTAATACTTTTTGTAGATTAATAAATACATTTATAAAGGGGAATATCTAATTATCATGGGACTTAATCTGGCCTGTGGTTCGAGTTCCATTTTCAAAACCAGAACCTTACAAAGACCAAGAGACCTAAAATTTGAAATTTGGGTATTTTTATTTATTACATGGTCTTATTTTTTTTTTAAAAACTAATTGGTTTTTCTGTATTTTTATCTTATATTTTTTATTTTAAAGATAAAAATGAGATGATTAACGTTTTTGAACTGCCAATGCAAACAACTGGATTCCCACTTGTGGGATTGGTGCTGGCTGTTTTGATGTTTGCAGGTGGAATCATCAGATCCAAAAAATAAACCATTTTCCCCCATTTCTTTTTTTAAATGATATTATCGTGTATTGAGTTTAAAAATTTATATTTGTATTACAATTCATGGTTTAAAATGCAATAATGTAATAACAAACAATATATATATAATAATCAAAGAAATTTTAACATTCATGATAAAGGAGATGATGTTATTAAACAGATAAAAGAAGAAGGTATACTTCTGATATTAGTGATAGCAATTGCTTTTTGTTTTTGTGGCGCAGTTACAGCACACCCTGGGCATGGAACCCCTATAGAGGTGCCTACTGACTCTGGAACAGGTGATAGTACTGATACTGGTACTACTGACACGGGTTCAACAGGATCTACTTCTTCAGGAACAGATTCAGGCACTACTTCAACAGATACAAGTTCATCAAGCGGAGTTTCTACTGGTAGCACTTCAAGAAGTACAGGAAGTAGTGGAGGAACCAGTTCAGACCAAACAGCAACTGACAGCCCTGCAACTGACAACAACAATGCCACCACAACTTCTGCAAGCGGTTCTGAAGAGGTTACCGGAAATACTGGATCTTCAAATACCTCACCAGGGGGTCCTGCTGCATTGATCGGATTAATGGTGGTCATTGGATTAATCACCATGTCTTTCCCATACAAAGAAGATGGTACGTTAGGAAAGCTACAAATGAATCTTTTTGGCAGATAAGAAACAATCCAATCACATTCGGAGAAAACTGGAATAAAATAAATTCTTTTATTGGATTCCATAGTTTCACCTATAGTTTTTTATTCAATCTGAATTTTTAAAAAAAATAAAGGAGGTTATAAATTTGCATTTACCTGATGGCCTTATACCATTATGGCAGGCTGCAATCTACTGGATTTTAACCGTTGCGGTGCTGGCCTTATACATGTACAAACTTTCAAAAACCGAGGAAAAGGAGAAAATAATTGTAAACACCGCTATACTGGCAGCAGTAACCATAGTTGCATCCTCAATATCAATACCCTCTCCATTTGGGGTACCTATTCACTTGTTTATAATACCACTGGTGGTAATTTTACTCGGACCTCTAAGTGGGGTTACTGTAGCTTTCTTATGCTTCTTAGTACAGTTTTTATTCCTGGGAATGGGAGGTATAACCTCTTTAGGTGCTAATGTAGTGACCATGGGAATAGTGATGAGTTTTTCAACCTATTACTTCTACAAATTCACGAAAGAACTGGATGATCGGTTGAGTATTTTCTCAGGAACATTCATGGGGATAATCATGGCCACCATAACTCAGGTTGTAATATTGCTGATTGCGGGTGTTGCCACCCTTGAAGTTTTAATGGCCACACTGGTGCCATTTTATCTTTTTGTGGGTGTTATTGAGGGCATTATCAATGTGTTCATAATCCTGTCAATATTTAAACTAAAACCGGAACTGGCAAAGGTGGAACAAATATAAAGTGGAGTTATTGTGATGATTAATCTAAAACAAATAGGAATTTTAATCCTGATACTTGTTGCATTCATGGTGCCCGTGAGTGCCCACGGGGTGCATGTAACCACCAATGAGTCAAACATTATTATAGCAGATAATTCCACTGGAAAAATGGCCAGATCAGTGGTGGATGAAATGGGAGTTAACGTCACTGTTTATAAATTTGCATCAGCCGATGATGTTACCCATGAACTGGAACACGCCCTCGATGATTCAAATAAGAAGATCCTGGCAGTGGCTTACACAGACACAGTTAAACAATTCATAAGTCAGCATCCAGAAGTTTCTAGCCGAATTATGGTGGCAGATGCCAATGAAAATTCCATCCAGCAGGGTTTAACCAAGTTAAACGTTGCCGGATCTACCAGTGCTGGTTTTTTAACACCATTACTATCCGGTCTATTAATTGGACTGGTCTTTGGACTGGGAATTGGTGCAGTGTGGATGAAGAGGAAGCTAGTTTAAAGTGAAATATCCTATTTTCAAGTAGTAATATTCTTCTCTTGAGATTTAAATATCCTCTGACTTCAAAAGGGTTAAAGGAACTTTTCCAGTAATTCTGGCTCAAGAGTAACCACTTTCAACTAATATTAGTACAAATTACCATTTTAAACTTATCGATTACATGTTAATTTAATTATTTAGGAGGGATTTAGGTGATTAGAATTAGTATGTCTTTACCTCGAAAGTTGCTTGAAGAATTCGATGAGATTCTTCATGATAGGGGTTATAATTCAAGATCTAAGGGAATCAGAGATGCCCTGGAGGATTACATAATACGTTATCAGTGGATGAATGAGATGGAAGGAGAAAGAATGGGCACGTTAGCTGTAATATTCGAATACCACTACACTGGTGTCCTGAAAGATCTTGCTAACATTCAGCATGATTTCCGAAATCAGATAACTGCAGTTATGCGCACTGAAATAGGTGAAAAGTATTGCCAGGAAATTATAGTAGTAAAGGGGGATGTGAAACACATCCGTGATCTGACAGAAAAAATTAAAAGCCTCAAAGGTGTTGAGCACGTCAAATTAACCAGTACAGTCAGTAAGGAAAGTCATCAATAAAAAAACGCAAACTATTAAATTTGGTATATAATTTCCATTTCGCCTAATTTTATTAAGTTTCAGTGTTGATGAAAATGAAAACACTTTTAAAATAATTTTTCTTTTTTTAGTAACTGATTTAGTTTAATCTTTATTTTATTATTTTGGCCTATTGGTTTCTTATACAAGTTTAAAGAGTTCAATTGCTTTAAAAGAACATATGCATTATGTCTCATTATCCGTAATATTAATATTATTATAATTCTGTCATTTATATAACAATAATAATATATATGTTATTATTAAGATTAGTATTGGTGTTTTTATTATTTTCATAAAAATTTCTATATGAAGGTGAAAATGTGATGAAAAAAGGAGTAATTGTATTGGTGGTTTTAATGGCGGTGATTTTCTGTGGGAATGTTTCAGCTATGTATCAATATCAACTCTCATATCCACCAGAGACATATCAACCGGATATGCCAACAATGATAACTGAAGAAGATTGGGTAACTGAAGAAGATTGGAATAATCTTTTGGCTGGAGGAAGTGGATCAAGTAATGTTCAAGAATATATAAACAGGGCAAATTCTTATTCCCAGGAAAATGTTGTACAGGAGGGTTCGAATATTCAAAGCGGTGATTCATCTCAGGGAACTTCCACTGGTTCATCTGCATCCCCTGGATCATCACCATCTGCGGATTCAACTGGATCTACTCCTGGTACTGCAGTTAATAATTCTCCGAATACTGCCACAACGCAATCAGGAACTCCAACAGATGATAATGGTAAATCTGATGAATCTTCCAAAATAGGAACTCAGAGCTCCAATGACACGCCATGGGGTGCTTATGCTGTGGGGGGAATTATTTCCGTTCTGGCCATAGGTGCCATTGGATTTTACTTCAAAGGCACTAAGTTCGGAAGATAAATTAAAAACAATGTTCCCCTATTTTTCTTTTTTTACCACTAATTCAGTTCGTGTTTTGGTTTTTATGTAATAATCCATTGTTTACAACATATTTTTTATTGTTATATTATTAAAAATAGAGATTTTGTTGAGTAATGTGGGTTTTTTGAGTATTAAATACTTCTGAGTCTTTTTCCATTAATTATATTGATACTATGTGAGTAATAAAAAAACTGTCCAAATCAAGAATTTTGTATGATTATATATATTTTTATTACGATTATGAATGATATTAGCTCTTTAGTAATAACATAAATCTTATATATAGTATTACAACAATATAACGCCGTGATGAATATATATCGATTGAATATGTGTTCAAAAACAAAATCAAAAAATTTAAAAGGAGGTGAAAAGATGAGAAAACAAGGAGTAATACTAGTAATAGCGACTTTAATGGCAATGATTCTTTGTGGGGCAGTTTCTGCTACAGATTCATCTACTACTGGGGGTGAGGGCAATCTTTCTGATGTAAATAATTCTGAAGCTGTTGACCCAATTCTCTGGGTGAATGTGGGATATGAGTATGCAGATGATAAGATTAACCCTGAAATTGCAGTAACAGATTCCAATAATGACAGTGTAGCTTTCAATAAGACAAAGTACTCAGATACACTCTACAAGTTGAACTTTACCTATGCTGGTGTTACCAATGGGACCCTGTTTAATGTGATTGTCAGAGCGCCAGGTTACATAGCTCAAACTCAACAGGTAGCGGTTAATCAGGCCGGGACAGATCCAGAGTTTATTGGAACTGTAGATTTTGACATGCAGGCCACCGAGAACTACAAACTGGGTCGGCAGATCACTGCAGCCGCAGACAACTTACTGCACTTTGCAAGCGCAGATGATGTGCTATGCATAACCACTGCTGGTTTGGCTTACCGTAATGGTACTACCACTGAAGATTGTTTAGAAGGTATTTTGAACGGTTCTCATGGTGAAATCAGCTATGGTCAGGGTAATCTGTTAACATTCCAGTCAATCCGAACAGATCCTGTGGATTTCTGTTTCGTTGTCCGTAATGGAAGCTCATTAACTGCAGCTTTCTTCAAAAACGGTACACTAACCCCAGCATACTTCGGAACTTTCTCCGCCATTGACCAGACCTTATGGGAAAACACCATTACAACAACCCTAGGTGAACATGCCTTTGGTTATGTCAGTCTGGCTGACGCATGGAAAGAAGGACTCTCAACAGACCTACTAAGACAAGCTGCCTATCACGGCCATGTTTGTTTAGGTACACTCAGTGGACAGGCTATGATAAGTCTTCTTCTGAAATATTATCCACCTGGAGTGTATGGAAATTCTGGAGAACTGGAAGCAACAAGTTACAGGGCTGTTAGTTCACCTGGTAACTCAGATGACGATGCATACATATATTCTCTGGATTTAACCACTGGAAAACGTTCTTGGGTAGGTTATAATACTGCAGAAGACAACATGGTTGGATTCATCCGCTGGTGCGACACCACCAAACGAGGAACCCTCATAATAATGAGATTCAATGAAGAAGCCGTGCTCCAGTTATACAAGCAACAAACAGGTAATAACGCATATACTGGCATAGCTGGTGAATTAGCTTTCAACACATGGTTAATCAACAAATTAGAAAACGACCCAGACTCTTTAGTTGAGATTCTGTATGTTTTTGAAAATATAACCCCAGCAATCCACAACAACCTCACTGGAGGAGTAGACTCCAAAAAAGTAGTATGTAATGCCCTTGGGTTGGACATGGACTACATACTCGGATTGAATTTAACCAATGTAGCAAACCAGAGAGTTGCCACCAACTACACAACTGGAAACCTGACTCTTGATCAGATTAAACAGATCGGTATCGATGCTGCCAATATGGCCATTGCATTGTTTGCTGCAGAAGGTATTGATCTGGAAAAAGATGACTATGAACTTACAGTCTTCACCAGTGCCGGTTATGTGCGTGTCAATGAACAGGTAATGGACATGACCATGGATGGAATCTACCAAGTATTAGGATCCCGACTATCCCGAGCAACCCTACTACCAGTGCACAATGCCCGATACAACCCATTATACTTCCAGTTCAGTCTGGAAAAAGATGGGAAAGTCATCAGTAAAACCCTAACCTACAACTCAACAGATGGATCATTTATAGCCAAAAACGGATCATCATGTATCATAGATCAGGTAATTCTCTATGACCCGCCATATGATTCCTTAATGGCTTGGTTATGGCACAACCATGTCTGTGGTGGTAGTTCTCCAGGGTACATAATCACTGATTGGATCTACGATAATTTCCCTCTTGGGGCAGATGAACAATATGCAATGATAACTGCTTCTGTCAGTTGCAGAGATGACATATATACTTACCTCTTAGGGCTTTCCCCAGGGCAAGGAAACTACTACAGCGAACGAATGACTAGTGATTCAACAGGTAATGATATCCTGATTCTAAGTATCTACGACAGTACAACTAACACCAGAAGAGTAATAGTAGTAAATTACCAGGGTCCACACTTTACCGATGGTGACCCTTATGAGAACTACATAAAACTTTACAAAATACTTCAAAAATACGACGATTGGAACTCACCTGAGTGTCAGGAGGAGTTAAAAACTCTAACAAACATGGATAGGGCACCTTCAATAACCAAGACTGTAGATACCTATTCAACTGAAGAAGAGTGGAATAGTATGATATCCGGTAATGCATTAGAGGTCGCAAAGAGCATACCTGACCGTACCAAGGAGGATCTCATACGCCTCATGAGTGGTTCACAAACTTCTAATGGGGATTCAACTTCTCAGGGAACTGGATCTTTATTCAGCACAGCTAATGGAAGTAATGGCTTATTTGGGCTATCAAATGGGTCTAACACTTCTGGAGTTAATGTCAGTGCAGCTACTGTAACTAACTCAACCACTAGCTCTGTTGGAGCTCAACCAGGTGAAGCAAAAGCCTACGAAGTTACTCAGGCTGGTGCACAAGGTTCAGAAGGAACTCCATGGGGGCTTTATGCCGTTGTTGGAGTGATAGCTGTTCTAGCATTAGGTGGAGTTGGATTCTTCTACAAAGGTGGTAAGTTCTAGTCAATAAAAACAATTTTTCCCTTTTTTTCTTTTTTTCTTAAAATGCAGTCTTAAAAATTTTATTCTAATTTCCAAGAAATACAGGGTAAAAATCAGGATAAACAACTAATAATAATCCTACTTTTCCATATTGCTATTTTCATAATGGTTTAATCTCTCTTTTAATCAAAGATGTACTACTTCTTCTCAATGTAATAATAGTTTTTTTGTTTTTTCACTTTTTAGTATTACACTTAATTTGGTATTACTTAAGCTTTGATTTCGACTTAAAAGTAATAATAAGAAAGATTTAGATAGTATTATATAGTGTGGTAAATATTTATTATATCATTCATGAGTTATGGGGGAATTGAAACTCGATATGGGAATTGGTGAAATAATATTGAACATAGCCTGGGAGAAACTGGATAAAAAGAATAAAAAAGATTGAATTGGCGATTTTTTTGTAATATTAGTTAAAAGGAGTTTTTTTATGATGGAATCAAGAGGAGCGAAATGGAATGATTCTTAAAAAAGGAATAGAGAATGGTAAAGAAGTGAAACGCAAAACAATATTAGTTATTTTATCGTTGTTTTTTGTGTTGATTTTGTGTGGAACGGTATCAGCTGACACACCTGCCATTAATGACAGTACTAATGGTAGTGTTAATGATACTAGTAACACAGCAACCTCTCATGAGGTTTCTGGACAAGATTGTCTGCCCACAGTGGCTAACGGCACGATACATGGTGAAGTATATATATCCTCCATTGCAGATTGGCCAGGCAGCAATCCTGATACATTTACAGTGCCTAACGGAACTGTTGTCTTTGCAAGGTACTATACTGGGGTTTGGATGGGTACAGCCACCACAACGTTCAATGGCCATGATGTACCCATTAACGGAAGTTATTCATCCGGCATGGGAGTTACTTGGATATCATATGATGTAACGAGCTATGTCATCCCTGGTGGACTGAACACGGCGAGCTCATCTTCATCGGGTAGTGACGGTAGACAATACGGTAACACCTTGGTGGTGGTACTACAAAACGAAACCAAACCTTTAATTGAATACTGGATCACAGAAGGTCTGGACTGGTTAAATTATAATCCTCCTTCTGTGGACTGGTCAAACACAACCATTGCAGGAACTGTTAACCAGGCTAATGTGCAGAACGCCAGTCTTTATTCAGTCCACCTCACTGGATACAATTATGAAGACATAAATGGCCACACATTACCTAGCCCATCTGAACATGTTAGTGGAAGTTACTTTGATGCTCTCCGCTGGGACAATATTCAGGGGTTACTGGTAGCTGAAAATCAGAGCATAAATGTGGGCCGAGGTGATGACACATATACTTCTCCAGTATTCCATGCCTTAACACTAACCTTCAAAGCAGCGGATCTGGTACCAACAAACCTGACACCTACCTTAGTGGTTCCCAACATTAGCAACACCCTCATTGCAACCATCAAAAATCAGGGAGACAAAGATTCAACAGCATTTAATGTGTCACTCATGGTGGATGGCACGGCAGTGGACACACAAACTGTTTCTAGCCTGGCACTTGGAAGTAGTACAACTGTTGATTTTCATTGGACACCTGATGGCACCAAAGGTAGTTACAACTTGACGGTGTTTGTCGATCCAGAAAATACAATAGATGAATCAGGAGAAATCAACAACTCACTTGAAGTGCTCGTAGGCACAACTACCGCATCTGCTCCTGTTGCAGAGTTCACATCTAACACCACTAGTGGTGATGAACCACTTGATGTATATTTCATTGATCAATCAAACAATTCACCGACTTCATGGCTTTGGGACTTTGGTGATGGAAGTAATAGTACAGATCAAAACCCTATGCATCCTTACACCATACCTGGAGTTTATAATGTGAATCTTACAGTAACCAATGTTGGAGGTTCCAATTCCACTCGTAAAAATGGTTATATCACGGTTAATGCAGTCACACCAGTTGCAAGCTTCACAACCAACACCACAAGTGGTGCTATACCACTCACTGTACAATTCAACGACACATCCTCGCACGTGCCAACGGAATGGTTCTGGGACTTTGGCGACGGAACCAACAGTACTGATCAGAACCCCCTACACACTTACAATAATGCAGGAACATATACTGTTAAGCTCACAGCCAGCAATGCAGTGGGAAACAACACTATTGAAAAATCTAACCTTATCACATCCATAACAACGCCAGTATCAAACTTCACAGCAACAACCACCATTGGTAATGCACCATTTACAGTAACCTTCACGGACCAATCTACTAACACTCCCACTTCCTGGTTATGGAATTTTGGTGATGGAACCACTTCGACTAGCCAGAACCCAACACACACCTACTCTACCCTTGGAACTTATTATGTGATGTTAACAGCTGCCAACATCGCAGGAAACAACACAACAACAAAGACGGGATACATAACAACTCTAACAAGAATTGGACCAGTATGGGCATCCAAATCTGAATGGTATTTATATGTTGGAAGTGGCAATCCAAATCGCATTGCAAATCCTGCATTAGCTGACCTCGATGGTGATGGAGACTACGACCTATTAATAGGCCTAGAAAGTGGTATCTGCTATGCTTACGAGAACACAGGTACCACTAGTAGTCCAGTTTGGACAGCTAAAACCGCATGGAACACACCAGACATAGGATCTGGGAATAACTACGCAGCTCCATGTTTTGCTGATTTGGATGGTGATGGAGATTACGACCTACTAATAGGTGCAAGTGATGGTGTTACATATGGTTATGAGAACACAGGTACTGCAAGCAGTCCTGTGTGGATACCTAAATCTGCATGGGACACCCTAGACATAGGAGACCGTGCAGATCCTGTTTTAGCTGATTTGGATGGTGATGGGGACAATGACCTACTCATAGGTGCAAAAAATGGGGTGACATATGGTTACGAGAACACAGGAACTATAACTAATCCTGTGTGGACAGTTAAATCTACATGGGACGCACCAGACGACTTAGGTGATTTAGTAAGTCCTGTTTTAGCTGATTTGGATAGTGATGGAGACTTTGATCTGATAATTGCAGCATATTGCAATCCTGGTTCTTCATATGCCTATGAAAATATAGGATCTGCAAACAGTCCTGTGTGGACTAGGAAAGCAATATGGGATCCTCCAATTATGAGTGGATTAGGTTGGGATGCAGCTCCAGCTTTAGCTGATTTGGATGGTGATGGAGACTACGACCTGCTAAGAGGCACATTTCAACCTTCTAGAATATATGGTTATGAAAACACTGCATCACATGGAAACCCTGATCTAACTCCTACAACTGTCAACTTACCATCCAATATTAATGTCGGTACTCCTTGTGTTGTGAGTGCTGTTGTCAGTAACAATGGCACCTTTAATGTAGGTGCTTTCGTTGCCACATTATCTGTTGATGGTGTGGTTGTGGACACACAGAGTGTTCTGGGTCCTACTGCGGGCAGTAATTCCACTGTGAACTTCACATGGACGCCTGCAACAACTGGAGATCATAATCTTCTGGTAACTGTAGATTCAGTCAATGGAATTACTGAATCGGATGAGACCAACAATAGCTTAACTCAGATGGTAAATGTTAAGGTACCCGCACCTGTTGCAGAATTTGAAGTTAATGATACCAATGTAACCACGGTTGATTCTGCAAAGTTCACGGACAAGTCTGTTAATGCTCCTACTTCATGGAAGTGGGAGTATAATAATGGTAGTGGGTGGACAGAGTTTTCCACAGAACAAAACCCAGTATATACTTTTGCCACAGTTGGAACCTATGACATTCGCTTAACTGCCACCAATGATGGTGGAAACAGCTCTACTGAAAAGTTAGGTTGTATCACAGTAGCATACCCCTATGATCTGGCTGTTACTGGTAATGTTGATGTGGTACCACTTAATAAGAACACTGTTTTCGCTAAAGAAACCAACCCGATTAAGGTAACCATCATAAACAACGGATCTGGAACTGCTAATAATATTTTGGTGGCTCTTTATGCCAGTGATGTTTCTGGCACGGTTCCTGTGGCCACGGCCACGATTGATTCACTAGCTGCTGGTGCTTCAACCACCATTGAAATCATCGACCCCACCATCCGTAACTTGGAAGGAGGTACAGTAACTTACACGGTGAAGGTGGATCCAGATAACCTTATACTCGAAAATAATGAAACCAACAATGCCATGGATTCCACGGTTAAAAGTGTGAATTACAATGGTTACAAAGGTAAACAGTACTGGGAAACTGGTAGTAACGTCACCACCCAGAGAACATATGATATCTACGGGAATATGGTGTATTCCAATGGTGACAGCAGTTACCATGGTGGCGGTTGGAATGATTACACTGTGACTTGGAGTGATATTCAACCCACCATACCCAGCACAGCCAGTATTGTAGAAGCCTGGTTGTATGTGGCTTACACCTGGGATGAAACTGGTTTGGTGCCCAACAATTTGACTTTGACCTTCAATGGTCATGTCTTAAATTATGTGAATTGGTATGTGGATCAGGCTAACTTCGGAACCTACGCCAACTACAAGTACGGTCTATTAACCTACAACGTAACGGACTTCTACAATAAAAATGGTGTAAACACTTTGTTCCTTGACCGGAATGGTAACAGCAGTATTGCCATGTATCCGTGCAATCTGATGGTGATCTATGAAGACGCAAACAGTACACGTAAACAGATTTTCATTAATGAGGAAGCAGATCTTCTGGGTTTCTCACCAACCAGTTACGGAACTACTCTGGATGAAGCAACGGCTTATGTGCCTTTTACTGGTATGGTTATAGATACCAGTAAGGTTAAGAATGCAACGTTTTATTCGTCTGCAGGTAATGCTGGTCCGGATGAGGGTAATTTCATCTGGAACGGCAGTCTCATTAAGAGTAATGCCTGGAATGGGACTTCTACTGGTATTTTCACATTGATAAAAGATGTGACCAGTTATCTTACCAGTACGGGTAATGTGGCGGGTATTCAGGGTACCAACAGTGGAGGTATGGCTGCACTACAACAAATCTTGGTAGTGGAATACGCACCCGACCTGGTGGTAACCAACATCACAGTGAATAAAGGTAGTGGTGATAACTGGTTTGCCAATGAACCCAACATCCTCACCATAAATGTAACTAATCAGGGAGGATCAGCCGCACCCGAATCAACACTCAACATCGATGTAAACGGAACCACATATACAGTGAATATCCCAGAATTAGATGCAGGTAGTAATACCACCGTAACTGTAACTGATCCTACGAGTAGGACCAGTGGGGATAATATGCCTGTGAGTGCCACAACAGACCCATCTAACAGCATACCAGAAACTAATGAAACCAACAACAGCTACTCGCTTACATTTACAGTGTACAACAATGGATACAAAGGTAAAAGATACACTAATGGAACAGATCTGGAAACAAATCAGACTTTTGAAGGAAACTATGATGTGATTTATTCCGGTGGAAACAGTACCTATCGCAGTGGTGGTACTGGTGGTAGTGCCTGGAATAATCCTTACACTGTGACTTGGACTGGTAGTGATTTACCCATTCCTAGTAGTGCTACAGTAGTACAGGTTAGGTTATATCAGCCTTACACCTGGAACACTGTTCTGGGTGTGCCTGATTTTGTGGCCAATTTCAATGGAAACGTCCTGACTTATCTGGCTCATTACAATGACACTAAAGGTTATGGAACCAGCAATTACCCTTCAGGATTGTTTGTTTATGATGTGACTAGCTACTTTAACAGTGCTGGTAATACACTCAGCTTAACTAAGGGAATTAATACCACAATCAGTCTTTATGGTGGTTATTTGGTGGTTATTTATCAGGATGCCAATGCCACTTACAAAAAGATCTACATTAACGATGGAGCGGACCTGTTGTGTTCCAGTAATTCATTCAGTGTGAATGATACTGAAGCAACGGCTTATGCCAACTACAAGAGTATTAGCACTGCTAATATGAGTAATGCTAGTATGGTTGTGGTTTTGGCTTCGGCTGATAAAGCAAATCAGAGTAAGTTCTTCTTCAATGGCCATGAATATACAGGATTCAACACAGCCTACAACAGCACCAGTCAAACTGGTTTCAGTGTATATGATGTGTTCAGTAATATGCAGAATGGTAGTAACCTTGCAGGTATTCAGAGTTACAATAATGGTACCACGGGTGATAATATGGTGGCTCTCAGCAGCATCTTAATTATCACTTATGACACCGCTTCACCCACAGTTAATGCCACTCCTATTGGTGGATTGTTTAACACGACGCAAACTGTAACCTTAACTGCAACTGATGATCAGGACACCAATCCTACCATCTACTACACTACCAATGGCACAACACCTACTACCAGTAGTTCTGTGTACACTGGTCCAATTACAGTCAACTCAACTACTACGTTGAAGTTCTTTGCTGTGGATGAGACTGGTAACACTGCAACAGTACAAACTCAAGTCTACACCATTGACACTACCTCACCTGCAGTTAGTGCCAGTCCGGACGGTGGAATATTTAACACAACAAAAACAGTGACTCTACAGGCTACAGACAATTTGGACACCAATCCAGTGATTTATTTCACCACTGATGGCACAACACCTACCATCAGTAGCACACAGTACACAGCTCCAATTACGGTGAGCAATACTACTATGTTGAAGTTCTTTGCTGTGGATGATGTGGGTAATCCTTCAGTTGTTCAGAGTAAGACCTATACTATTGACACTGTAGCACCGGAGGTTAATGCTGATCTGGATAATGGTACCTTTGATGTTGTGAAATCAGTGAACTTAAGTACAACGGACAATCTGGACACCAATCCCACTATCTACTACACCATTGATGGTTCAATGCCTACCACCAGTAGTTCTGTGTATACGGGTCCAATCACTGTGGATAAGGCTATGAACTTGAAGTTCTTTGCTGTGGATGATGTTGGTAACCCTTCGCCAGTGGGTAGTCGGACTTATGATGTTAAGTCTAATGTGTATGTGGAGGTCACAGCATCCAACGATGCTCCTAGTGTGGGTGATACTGTAAGATACACCTTTAAACTATGTAACCGTGGCCCTGGAACTGCTACCAATGTGGTTTTCACCTATCAGATACCAGAAGGCATGGAATACGCTGGTGTGTCCAAAGATTCAGGTTCAGTTAGCTACGATCCTGCCACCCGTACTATAACCTGGACTTTCAGTGAACTAGTAGCGGGTGATCCATATCTATGGCTTGATCTGCGTGTTTTAAGTGCTGGAACCTACCTGATACAACCATTAGTTACAACCAGTAACTACAACCCTAGATTGACCAGTAGTATTGGTTCTTTAAAGGTTAATGCAGTGGTTAAACCAGCCAGCACAGTACTAGCAGCCAGTAAAATCACAAGTAGTGTACAGGCAGACACAGTACCAATGCAAACAACAGGACTACCTCTAGGAGCACTCTTTGCAGGTTTGTTGTGCATTGTAAGCGGACTGGGATTACATCGGAGGTTCTAATATGCAGAAAAAAGCACCATTACTACTAATGGTAATGGTGTCTTTTTTATTTTTTTGTGGAACAGCTTCCGCATCAGAACTACCGGTAACCACCAATCACAGTGGAACAGTCTCTGGTGACCTTTATGTTAATGCTACCCAGCCCACACCATTCAATGAACAGGATCTAAATAGCAGTGGGGTGACCCAGGAGGCCTCATTTAATTTCGCACCTTCCGGTTACACCAATGTTACATATGCCAAGCTGTACACCCTGGTGTATGTGGCAGGAACTGAATATCGTGAGTGTGTAGTCAATGTTTCTTTTGATGGAAACAACGATGGCATCTATGAAACAATCCTGGAAAGTGGCACTACTTTAAAAACACCATCCAGTGGTGACGGAACTGTTTACTGGCAGAATGATCACATCAGCCGGGTTTACTCAGACTACCTCCTAACATATGATGTGACATCTTACATCAACAGTGGAACCGTGGCAGCTAAAGTGCAAACTGCACGTGGTTCCAGTAACATGGATGGAAGAATTAAATATCTGGCCCTGGTGGTGGCCTACAACGATGGGGATAACGATCGCATCCAGTACTGGATAAATGATGGACACCAATGGTTCAGCAGCCAGAACACTCGCCAGACAACCTTTGATACATCTAATATCACTCCTGGCTGGGACAATGCAGAATTAGAAGTTGTCCATTCATCAACCACTGATGCCGGATATAACTTCAACGGGGAAACCAAAGTTGGGAACAGTCCACCCGGTGGTATTTACTTCATGGTAAACAACTGGAATGTTACCGATGATCTGACTGCTGGTGAATCCAGCACCTTAAAGTACACCCACAATCAGGGAGCATCCTGTAAGATCACCATTGCCACCTTAAAAGTCCACTACACCGGATCAGCAGATACACGGGCGGACCTGGTTCAGGAAGGTTTTGTTGTTCCTGATGGTCTGGTTGCAAATCAGACCTACCAGTTGAATGCCACAGTATCCAACTATGGTAACGCTGATGCCGGGACATTTGTGGTAACGCTCTATGATAATGACCAGCCGGTGGAGAGCCAGACTGTGAATGGTCTGGCCAAGGGTACCAGCAAAACAGTTATTTTCAATTGGAAACCTGACATCGCTGGTTCACACAACCTGAAAGTGATAATTGATCTCTTGAATCAGGTGGAAGAATCCAATGAAACCAACAACCAGTTTAACAAACTCGTCAATGTGGAAATACCAAGATCAGACCTGGTAACTACCAACTTAACAGTTCCAGAAAACCCTCTAGTTAACCAGACCTACCATTTAAATGCCACCATCAAAAACCAGGGACTAGCTGATGCCGGATCCTTTGTGGTGCAACTCTATGATGGTTCTATTTTAGTGGATAGTAAAACTGTGAATGGTTTGGTTGCTGGGGGTACTACCATACTTGAATTTGACTGGAAACCAGTTTCAATTGGTTCACACGATCTTAAATTATTACTGGACACTACCAACCAGGTAGATGAGGCTAATGAAACCAACAACCAGTTTAATCGTTACGTGATCATGGGTGATGAGAGTGTCATAAACGTGTTCATCATTAGTGACTCACCTGGTACCAACATAGCTAATATGGCTGCCCAGGAAATACTCCAAGATCTTGATGGAACAGTTTCCATACAGATCAGGAGTTGTGCTCAAGTGGAAGCAATGAGTGAAGATGAACTCAGGGCTTACCTGGATTCATGTGATATATTTATTGGGGAATGGATAACCACCGATGCTGCAACTTTACTCACTGAAGTTTTAACAGCCCATCCAGAGGTTGCAAACAAGTTAAACGGAGTTTTCCTTATACTGGAACCTCCAGTTTCGGTTACACCTTCTTCAGTGGCGCTCATGAAGTATTCCTCTATTAATGGAGTTAAACTCTTGGAGAACTTCACCACTGAACAGTTGATGGATTACTATCAACACACCACGACGGGATATGACTACAATAATACTGTGAACTATTTGAAGACTGTAAATTTCCCTGATTTATACAACAAAGCCACTCTCTACAAGAACCTGAATGATAAAGTCAATTTGCACAATCAGATACTCTGGGCTCTTAACTTAATTGGATTCCAGACTAATTACCAGGAACCCACATTCTCCTCTGGGAAACAGGAGTACGGTATCTACAGATATAGGTGGTACACTTTAGAAGAGTACATGGCGGCCTATTTTGACAGTAGTAGGCAGGGATGTGTGGGGATTATTGAAAGTACCAAGTACGTTAACGCCCAGGAACTTCAACCTTACTATGCCATAATAGAAGCATTGGAAGCTAGAGGACTTAATGTTATACCTGTCACTGCTTACGGTGGGTCTGAAGAACAGTTGAAGGTTATGTTGGAATATTTTACCAACGCCACTGATATTAACAGTTTCCTCCTGGACCCTACCAATTACTTGAGCAGGGTGGATGCTATTGTTTCCATGCCTGCCTATGGGCTGGGTGGGGATAACTTCACTGCAACTACAAACTTTTTCGATGCACTGGGTGTGCCAGTTTTCAGAGCCATACATTCAGACTCTCTTTCCAATGCAGAATGGTATTTAAGCACCAGTGGATTGCCCACCAATTCCGGAGACAAATGGTGGCATATAGCCATTGGGGAAGCCCAGGGAGAGATCGACCCCACCTTCGTAGGGGGCAAGTTAACAGGCATAGATTCCTCAACTGGAGCAGCTATCGTTGGATATGTGCCCCAAGAGGAGAATATCAACAGTATGGCAGATAAAGTCAAGGGATGGGTACAGTTGACGTACACGGTTAACGCCCTCAAAAAAGTGGCCCTCATTTATTACAACTACCCTCCGGGTAAAAATAACATTGGAGCCAGCTACCTGGATCCAATACAGAGTATACTGAACTTACTTAACATATTAAAAAGCCAGGGCTATACTGTGGAGAATATCCCTGCCAATGCCACTGAGCTTGAAAAATTAATGTTAGCCCAGGGAATTAACGTGGCCAACTGGGCTCCAGGAGAAGTGGAGAAACTGGCCAATAATCCCAATGTAGTACTTTATTCCGTTGATGAGTATATGGTCTGGTTCAAGCAGCTTGATGAACTAACCCAGCTGTACGTGACCCAGGGGCCAGTGGCTTACATTGGAGAACTTTGTAAAAAAGCGGTTCAACTGGGATACACCAGTAAATCGGATTATATACAGGAATTAAATGATAAGATTGATTCATGGCAAACACAAATCCTGACACTGGTACCCACCAATCAGACGAATGCAGCCACCCCTCTACTGAATGCCATAGCCAGCAGTCTGAAAAACTACGTGTCCACTCAAAATGATACTTATTGGACTGACTATCTTAACTACAAGGCCCAGTTCCTGGCCCTAAATGTCAGTGGAATGTCTGGTTGGGGAGAAGCCCCTGGTGACATAATGGTAGTGGAGAGGAATGGTAAAAAGTACTTCGTCCTGCCAGGAATACAATTCGGGAACGTATTCATCGGCCCTGAACCACAGCGAGGATGGGAAGGGGACATTGACAAACTTTACCACAGTACAGTAGTACCACCCCACCACCAGTACCTGGCATTTTTTGCATGGTTACAGCAGCAGGGAACAGATGCCATGGTTTACATTGGACGACACGCCACCCATGAATGGTTACCTGGAAAAGAGGTAATTTTAGCACCCACCGATTTCCCAAACATTGTAACTGGTAGTGTCCCCCAGATTTACTTCTACATTTCAGATGGGCTGGCTGAAGGTATTCAGGCCAAACGTAGAGCTAACGCAGTCATAATTGATCATTTAACTCCACCCATGACTTACACTTCACTATATGGAGGTTTGGCTCAACTAGCACAGCTGGCTGAGGATTATGATTCTGCTAACAGCACGGAGAAACTGAGCATAATCAGCCAGATCAGGGATCTTATTGCAACCAATGACTTAGAAAGCGGTATGGGTGTGGATACTGATGTGTTGAATGGAGATGACTTGATAAAAGCGGTTAATACCTACATTTCAGATATACAAGACACGCTTTACCCATATGGTTTGGATGTTATCGGTCAAAAATGGAGTGATGAGCAAATAGCTCTGATGGTGACGTCCATGCTTTCAGTGGCCTTCCAGACATCGGGAGGAGGAGAAACAACCTTGCAGAATGAGATCTCCTTAATATTTCTGGGAAAAACAGAAAGCGCTCTATCGGCCACTGAGAAGGATGAAGTGCAGGGCTTATGTGTAGGGGTGGTGGAATCACTAATTTACAGTAATGCAACTGCTATTGCATCAGAACTCACATCCAACCCCTCAAATAACTTTATACTAGCTCTGGAGAAGGCCAAAACCTACATCAACCTCCTGAACGAGAGTGTGGATAACGAGATAAAAAGTTTCCTCACAGCTTTAAACGGAGGGTTCGTAGCTCCAGGGCCTGGAGGAGACCCCATATCCAATCCTGATGTTCTCCCCACTGGAAGAAACTTCTACCAGGATCAGGCTGCGGAGATACCCACCAAAGAAGCATATGAATACGGGAAAACTCTGGCCCTACTGCTTCTTAGCGGAATTAATGACAGCACCAATAAAGTTGCTATTGGTATCTGGTGTGTGGAAACAGCCCGGGATGACGGAGCCCTAGTTTCAATGGTTCTTTATCTTCTGGGAATGGAGCCCCAATGGTCTGATTCACCCAGTGCCGGAGTCAATGGTCAGAAACTCAAGGAAATGCCAGTTTATGTTGAACTGAATGATTTGGTCCGACCAGCAGGCTGGAGTAAGAAAAGAATAGATGCAATAATCATTACCAGCGGCTTGTTCCGTGACCTGTACAGTAGGCAGGCAGGACTCCTGGATAATGCATTCAGAATAGCCCTGGCCCGATCATATTACACCATACTGGAAGATAGTACTCTAAAAGCCAAGTACGGTGACAAGATCAAAGCTGCACTGGATCCCATAATGGAAGGCATAGGGTATTATGGGGTCGGAAGTGAATCTTTAAATGATAACTACGTGGCTCTGGATTGGGTCAATGACTTTGAGTACTATTTATCTATAAATATGACTCCTGAAGATGCGGGTGAAATGGCCATATCACGGATATTCGCACCACCCGAAGGTGACTATGGTGCTGGAATATCCAAAGCCCTGGAAATGAGCTGGACCTGGAACAGCACTGATGATCTGGCCAAGTACTATCTCGAAAGGATGGGTCACATCTACAGTCAAAACAACTGGGGAACATCCAACCCTGCAGTTTTCGCCAGAGCTCTCACTGGAATCAGCACAATGTACTCCAGCAGAAACACCAATCTCTACGGAGTATTAGACAACGATGATTATGTGGATTATTGGGGAGGGCTGTACAACGCCTTGAAATACGTAAATAATGGCAATTCAATAAGATGGAATGTATTATATTACCCCAACCCTGAGAACCCCCAGTCACTTTCAATACAGCAATCTATTAGCCGAGAGTTAACCACCCGTTACCTGAACCCTAACTATAATGATGGAATGATGAGTAATGGTGGGTACAGTACTGGTAGATATCTAGCTAAAGCCATATCTAACTTCTGGAAATTCAGTGATATTGCACCCGGACTTACCACAGATGGGCAATGGAACCAGTGGGCTGTTGTATACTACGGAAGCAATGGTAATAATGGTCTTGGCAAATGGATGGCTGCCAATAACCCCTTCGCGGCCCAAATGATGATATCGAAGTTTTTAAACGCAGCGATGGATGGTAACTGGAAAGGATATGTGACAAGTCCAGCAATATTACAGCAAATGATTGAGGACTTAGGAATAAACGTCAGGGATAATAGTGTATCCTGTTGTGATTGTGTATGTGGTAATGTGGCGCTGATGACCTGGGCTGCCAGCCAAATGAGTCCAGAATTGGCGGCTCAGTTCAAGGAAGTGTTGTACCAGGCCACTCAGCGAAAAGAATATCAGGAAGAAGAACAGGAACAGGAACCAGAAAAACCAAAGACAAAACCACAGGAACTAGCAGCAGTACAAAAAGGTCAAATTGGTGCAACCGGAGATCAGGCAACCACTGATACATCTGATGAAAAAGGAGAAGGTTCCACTAATGAAGTTGGGGATGAAGCTGGAGAAATGACTCAAAAATCATATGAAGTTTCTAAAAGCACACCTTCAGGTTCTGCTCAATCTGGGCTGCCATTTGCAGCAGTTTTTGGAGTTATTTTGCTGGTACTCCTGGTAGGAGTAGGTTACTTTAAAGGAAACATAATAGGATTATTTAGCATGTTTAAAAAATAAGATTTTCCCTCCCCCATTTTTTTCTTTTTTCCCTTTTTTTGAAGTAGAATTAATTTTAAACAGCTTTTAAAGTGATATCATCTTTAGATTTAATTTTAATCAAATTTACTTTATTTTTTTTAAAGTAAAATGGAAATATTTATATCACTGAACTGTGAATATTTATTAAAAGAGTGTAATTTTTAAAAGACACGGAGGTGTTATTTTTGGTTGAAAAAAAAGAACCTGCAGAAGGATGGCCTGTTATTAATGGAGATTACGTGGTTGGAGATCCACAAAGCTGCGTTGCTGGTGCTACACTGGCATCCCATATTGAAGAAGTGCTGGTGGATGCAGGGGCTGCCATTGCCGGGCCCTGCAAGACAGAGAACCTGGGAATCGAGAAAATGGTGGCCAACCTTATTTCCAATCCCAACATCAGATTCCTGGTACTTTGTGGATCAGAGGTACAGGGACACATCACTGGTCAGAGTATTGAGGCACTCCACGCAAGTGGTGTTGATCCAGAAAAAAGGAAGATAATGGGGGCAACTGGAGCTATTCCATTTATAGAAAACTTACCGGATGAAGCAATAGAACGTTTCCAGCAACAGATGGAAATAGTGAGCATGATCGATGTGGAGGATGCAGCAGCCATCCAGTCTAAAGTCAAAGATTGTATTGAAAAGGATCCTGGAGCTGTAGAATCTGAAACAATGATCATAAAGTTGAACGAAGATAATAATGGAACCTTTGCTGAAGCAGAAGATGGATATGAAGGGGCCAGATCATCCAATTCAAAACCATTTTTAAAGGCGTTATGTCGAGAGAAGAACACTTGAAAAAACACTTAATTAATTTTTTAACTTTAATTATTTTTTAAACATTATTAAACTTCTATTTTATTTGAAATAGTTAAAATACGCCAGGAACTAGCTCTAATTCAGTTTTGGATAAATGAACTTTTTGGATAAATGCATCATTTTGTTCCCCCGGTAACTGTAATCTGGCTGTTTTCCAATCTTCGGGTATATGTATTCATTATAGAAATTGCTGTTTTTCAAACGGTAGGTTCAGGAATCACCCCCCTCCCCAATTTATTTCATCTGAATGTGCAGAATGGATGAAATCATTGAGATAATCAACGGATTTTTACAAAATCATAAAATTGGGGTGCATTTGGTGTTATTTTGTTTCAGGTGATTTTAGTATGTTCCCACTAGTGGATTGGTTGTACAGAATCGAAACATTTAAATGCCATAATTGAGTTAGGTATACCTAACAAAGTTAGGCTAACCTAAAAAGTGGTGGGTTAATTTGAATTTTCAAACCATCAGGAGAGTAACAAGAAATGATTAAATCTTTAGATAATCTTAAAAAAGGCGAAAAAGGAGTAATAACAGCTTTTAAAGGTAAGGGCATAGTTAGAAAACATTTAATGGAAATGGGTCTTGTCAAGGGGTCTGATATTAAAGTGGAAAGAGTAGCACCCCTGGGGGATCCAATTGAAGTTAAAATCAAAGGGTATTCCCTTTCTCTAAGGAAGGAAGATGCAAAACAAATCGAGATTGAGATAAAATGATGAGTTTAGCAATGGCAAGTGTTAATGACAATCTGAAAATCGTTCAGGTATGGCACGGGGGTAAATTCAAAAAAAAGCTCTCGGAGATGGGGATATACAAGGATTCTCAGATCAGGGTCATAAAAAAATGATATTCCCGGACCATTAATTGTGGATGTTAAGGGTTCACGACTAATCCTGGGACGCGGACAGGCACAGAAGATAATGGTCGAAGGTAATGAAAAGTGATATGAATAAAAGGTAGTGAAAATGGATAAAATAAAAATAGCCCTGGCAGGAAACCCTAACGTGGGAAAAAGTACCCTGTTCAACCGTTGGACTGGAATGAGGCAGCATGTAGGTAACTGGCCTGGTAAAACTGTGGAAAAAAAGGAAGGAACCTTTAAGTACGACCAGTATGAAATGGAAGTGGTTGACCTCCCTGGTAACTACAGTTTAACTGCTTACTCTGTTGAAGAAGTGGTTTCCAGGGATTATATTGTAGATGAAAAGCCAGATGTTATTGTTAATGTTATTGATGCTGCCAACATTGAGAGAAACCTTTACCTGACTGTCCAGATGATGGAGTTGGGTGCTAATCTGGTTCTGGCACTTAACATGAATAAGTTTGCCATGGAAAAAGGACTTAAAATCAATAAAAATGAGTTGTCACAACTTTTAGGAGTTCCGGTAATTGAAATTGAAGCAGTGGATGAAACTGGGAGTGAAGAACTCCTTAAATCAGTAGTTAAAGTTTCAAAATCACCTAACATTGTCCTGGGCAGATTGGAATATGGTAATGAGGTTTCAGAACATATTCAGCAAATCAAGGAAATCATTGACCAGGATCTCTCTGCAGATGAGAAACTATCTGTTTTAAATGCTCCTTCCAGCTGGATAGCTCTCAAACTTCTGGAAGATGATCCAGAGATTACAAAGAAAATTGAAGAATCTGGAAATGGACAGAGAGTACTTAAAAGCGTTAAAAAGATGCAAAGACATTTCAATGATGTTTTTGGTGATGATGCTGATGCAGCCATTACCGATGCACGCTATGGTTTCATAGCCGGACTAATCTCTGAATCAGTTAAAAAACCTAAAATTGATAAAGTCACCAGATCCGACATGATTGATCGGATCGTGACTCATAAATATCTTGGAATACCAATATTCCTCCTTATAATGTGGCTCACTTTCCAGATAACCTTCACTATTGGTGACCCATTGGGAGGTTACATTGAAGAAGCTTTAGGCTGGCTTGGAAAAACAGTAGCTGCCAGTATAGGTGAAGGATTCCTGACTTCATTTGTAGTAGATGGAATCATAGGTGGTGTAGGTGGTGTACTGGTATTTGTACCACTGATCTTCATTTTATTCCTGATACTCAGTATCTTAGAAGACAGTGGTTATCTGGCTAGAGCCGCATTTGTAATGGACCGATTCATGCACAAAATGGTGGGTTTGCATGGTAAATCATTCATACCCATGATACTCGGTTTTGGATGTGCAGTACCTGGGATAATGGCTACCAGGACCCTGGAAAATGAGAAGGATCGATTATTAACCATGTTGATTGTTCCTTTCATGTCTTGCAGTGCCCGACTACCTGTTTATGCACTGCTTGTGGCTGCATTTTTCTCAGCATACCAGGGATGGGTTATATTCTCCCTCTACCTGTTGGGAATAGTGGTGGCAATTATAATGGCAGCTATATTCAAGAAAACAATATTCAAGGGAATGTCAGCACCATTTGTAATGGAACTACCGCCCTACCGCTTACCAACAGCTAAAGGAGCCCTCATCCACATGTGGGAAAGGGGAGCTCTTTTCCTGAAAAAAGCAGGTACCATCATTCTAGCACTTTCAGTGGTAATATGGGCCTTGAGCAGTTTACCAGTGGGAGTGGAATATGCATCCCAGGAAAGTGTAACTGGACAGATAGGAACTGTGCTATCTCCCATATTTGCCCCACTTGGATTCGGCCAGTGGCAGGCCACAGTGGCCATAATTTACGGATTCCTGGCTAAAGAGGTGGTGGTAAGTACATTTGGTACGCTTTATGGTATTGGTGAAGATAGTGGTGGGGAAGAGGCAACTGCTGAGGAAGAAACCACACCCGAAGAAGATCAAGGTTTCATTGCAGCGATGCAGGAATTATTCACTCCACTGTCTGCTTATGCTTACATGGTGTTCATACTTCTCTACATACCATGTATGGCTACTTTGGCTACAATAAGGCGAGAAACCAATTCCTGGAAATGGCCAGGGTTTGCTGCAGTATACACCTTTGTGGTGGCATATGTAGTGTCACTTATTGTGTATCAGGGGGGATTGCTCCTGGGATTCTAAAGATTTGATGAATAGAAATCATTAATAAACAGTAAGGAGTTGATTTGGTGAGTTCAAGATGTGGAATTCGTGGTATGAATTATAAAGAAGATAAGAATATTGAATATTCCAACCCCGATTCAAATGGGGAAAAAGACAAATAAACCCTTTTCCCGTTTTAAGTTTAGGTAATCATCAATTAGGGGTGACTATAATAACATCATCATCCCTTCATGTAAAAAACCTCTTAGTTGCCCCTAATTGTTACCTTTTTTAATTCAACTAATTTTTAAACAAAATTTTCAAATTACTTCTAAAACTTAGGAGATGAAACTTTTGGTGATATCTATTAGGAGATTATTTAATGAAATGTAAAATTTGTGGTTATGTCTTTGATGAAAATAAAAAAACACGCACATGCCAGGGATGCCTCACCCATAATTGCAAGATGGTAAGATGCCCTAATTGTGGCTTTGAACACTTACCAGAGAGAAAAACCGAGTCAAAAATATTTAAATTTTTAAAAAACAGTTTGAGTCTGCTAAAATTAATTTATATATGATAAGGTTCCCGCCCCCATTTTTATGGGCTGTTTAATTATACTTCAAATAAGGCAAGCAATATATGGGGTTAAGGTAACATAATTAAGTATAATCCCGGTGATAAGTCCTTCTTTAATCTTATACTAGCTTTATTTAACTGGTGAATTAATGAGTTTCATTGTAAATTTCCTGCAGTTTTTCTACCTAATACTCCTTGAAAATTCATTTTTCATTTTATTAGGTTTCCTGCTGGCGGGGTTCATTCACATTCTTCTCCCCTCACATTTATTGGAAAGGCTTGTTGGAACTTCAACTGTAGGTGGGATATTAAAGGGGATACTAATAGGCTTACCTTTACCTATTTGCGCCTGTGGAATTGTACCGGCAGCCATCGCCTTAAAAGATAAGGGTATCAGAGATTCAGTTTCAGCATCATTTCTGGTTTCAACATCAGGATTCAGTGTAAGTTCCATTGTACCATCCTATTCCTTTTTGGGTCTGCCTTTAACACTCATGCGGCCAGTGGTAGCTGCACTTTCAGGTGTAACTGCAGGGGTTCTGGTACATTTATTTGGAGATGATGGTCAACCACATCAAACAAATAAGGTGGTTCAAATAGACCCCAATCATCAAAAAGATCCTAATCTTCAAACAGATTCTGGTAGCTTTAAGAACTCAAATAATTCCCATTGCCATAACGATAGTTTGGATGGTGGGCACTGTGGTGGTTGTAACCATGAAATCTTTGATTTTGAGGGTACGGTTACAAATAATTCTACGGGTATGAAAAAAGAACCTTCTGAGCCCATTGATAAGGCAGATGAAATATATGCTAATCTTAAAGAAGCTCTTAACTACTCTTTTAAAGAAACATTCCCTGAAATTTCAACTTCACTTTTAATAGGACTCCTCTTTGCTGCATTAATGGGAACTTTAATGAATATGGGGATGCCATGGGATTTTTTAAGGATATTCGCATCTGATCCAGTATTATCTCTTTTTATACTACTCTTGGCAGCGATTCCACTTTACGTCTGTCCCACAGCTTCCATCCCCCTGGCATTGGCTTTTATATTCATGGGATTCACACCAGGTAGTATACTGGTTTTCATTTATGCTGGCCCTGCCACCAACATGGCAGCAATGTCCATGATACTCAGTAAATTCAAAAAAAGATTCTTCACCATATACTTATCATCCATTGTGGTTGTGTCCCTTATTGTGGGTTATGTGGTTAATTTATTCACTAATTATTTCCTGCAGGCAGTTACCATCACTGATATGAACATGTATACGGGATTCATTCCTTATTCCGCCAAATTACTATCTGCTGCCCTACTTGTTATCCTAATGGTATATGGGATTTATAAGGCCAAAATTTCCAATAGAAAAAATCCGTATAAAAAGTAAGATACTGCTGATTTAAAATGATGGATCTATTAGGGAAGGCTTTTTTGCTATTTTATTCCTGTTTTTTTCTAAATTTTTTAAAAAAATTCCCTTATTTTTGTGTTTAGTTAAAATTAAATTAAGGGACCTATCTGGTATTAGGCCCCTCAAATTTGGCACCTTTAGGAAAACTAAGGAGGTTTACTGGACCCTATTGGTGTCATTTTTATAGGTGTATGGATTGTCAACCTAACCTTGGACTTCATATTATATAAACTTTACTTGATTATTTTTCAATTATTATGGAAAAATTTATATTAAAGAATACTTTATTAATTTTAAAGCATTATTGAATTATTATCAATTTTGCTTAAAAAAACAAAAAGGAGGTGAAAATAT
>AMGN01000048.1 GCA_000309865.1 Methanobacterium sp. Maddingley MBC34
GCACCAGTTAGTGCCATGATAACTGCGTGGTTGTCCATTCCAAAGTAGCTTTCTGCTATTTCCCCTGATTTGTCCCTGGCTTCACCCAGTACCTGCATGATCTTCATTTCCAGGGTTTCTCGGAGACTGCGACCGGGCAGGGCTTCCAGTTCATCGTTATGGTATGCTTCAATGAGCATTTCCACTTTCTGTTCAGCCCGGGAGAGTAGTTCCTCAATACGGTCCTGTGCTTCCCGTGGTATTTCCTCATCTGCAGTACTGGTGGTGAATCCCCGTTTCATAATACCGGAGATAGCCAGTTTGGTGGCTGCATCCAGGAATTCTCGGGCACGGTCAGTTCCGTACTCTTTAACAATGGAGTCCAGGATTTTACCAGAGAACGCACCATAAGCTTTTTCATCTATAGCTCCTGATTTAAGCTCACCATTCTCTATAACCACGTATGCATCGTTTTTACAGTCCTGCTTGAGACATTCATCACATTTACGGCAGATCTCCGCCTTGTATACCATGTTAAGGTCTTTAGGCAGGAGTAAGCTGAATATCTCTTTACCAGTCCATTCCTGATTTCTTGGTTTGGGTAATGGTAACTGGGATTTTTTAAGCATTTGGAACACTACATCTTCCTGGAAGGCAGATCCTTCCCTGGTGAGGAGGTAGGCTCCAGATATGTGATCGTGTATTCCCCCAATGATTGGTCCTCCGAAACGTGGTGACAGGATATGTTCCTGTACCCTCATAAGGGATTTGGCCTCTGCACGTGATTCTTCTGTTTGGAAGACGTGCATGTTCATTTCGTCCCCGTCGAAGTCAGCATTGTATGGTGGACATACGCAGAGGTTAAGTCTGAATGTTTTGTGTGGTAGGACTTTTACTTCGTGGGCCATCATGGACATACGGTGTAAGGATGGTTGCCGGTTGAAGAGTACAATATCTCCATCCATGAGGTGTCTTTCCACTACAAATCCAGGTTCCAGTTTCTCGATGATGGCCTCTTTGGTCTCATCATAGACTCTGATCTTCCGCTCGTCAGGTCGAATGACGTAGTTAGCACCGGGGTGTTTATTAGGTCCGTTGAGGATGTACTTCTTCATATCCTCAATGTTCCAATCAGTGACGTAGATTGGTACCGTGACTTCGGTGGCGATCATATGGGGCACCCCTACCTCGTTGATACTGATGTTGGGGTCCGGAGATATAACTGTCCTGGCAGAGAAGTTAACCCTTTTACCTGAGAGATTGCTCCTGAAACGTCCCTCTTTACCCTTTAGACGCTGGGCAAGGGTCTTGAGTGGTCTTCCTGAGCGATGCCTTGCTGGTGGCACTCCGGAAGCTTCGTTGTCAAAATAAGTGGTAACGTGATATTGTAATAATTCCCAGAGATCCTCCACAATAAGTTGTGGTGCTCCTGCCTCCATGTTTTCTTTTAGACGCTGGTTGATACGCAGGATGTCCACCAGTTTATGGGTAAGGTCATCCTCGGATCTTTCCCCGGTTTCCAGGGTGATGGAGGGCCTCACTGTCACTGGAGGTACTGGTAATACAGTTAGTACCATCCATTCTGGTCGGGCTACTTTGGAATTGATTCCCAGATAGACATAGTCTTCTTCAGGGATTTTTTCCAGGCGTTCCCTGACCTCGCTGGGGGTTAATTTGTAGTTACCCTCGACTATGGATACAGGTTTATCAATTTTAACATCTTCCTGTTCCGTGTCACAGTGGGGACATTTATCCCGGCGTGCAGTGGTGTAAACAGCCTTCACCAGACCGGTGATGCTTTCCTCATTTTTCAATCGGGATCCAATACGATCCCCGTAGTCGATTCTTTCGGTTTCAGTTAAAAGCACCCTTCCACATTCACTGCAGGTTGAACGCAAGATCTTGTGTATGGTGTCTGCGAATCCCACGTGGACTACTGGTCGGGCCAGGTTTATATGGCCGAAATGTCCCTGACAGTCTCCTCCTTTAGAGCCACACGATCGACATCTCAGTCCCGGGTCGATGACTCCCAGTCGTGGGTCCATGAGACCCGCTTCTATGGGGTATCCATCTTCATCGTAGGTGTCGGGGGTCACGATTTTGGTGACAGACATTCTCCGGATGTTCTCCGGTGATAGCAGGCCAAAGTTGATCTGGGCGATCTTCTTTAAAATTCCTTTCAAACTCACTCTCTCCTCTTGTTAATACATACCCTTAGTTTTAGACCCTTAAATTAGGCTTTATCTTCAAGAACCAGTTTGGGGAAGATACACAGGCTCTTAAGTTCGTCCAATAATAATTTAAATGCGTATGATATTTCCACAGGGAAACTGTCCGAATCTCCGCATATAGGACAGTATCTTTTATCCCTTATTCTGTCGTATATGGCAACCATTCCACATTCACCACATACTATGGCCTCATATTTATCAGATTCATCCAGCAGTCTCTCTTTAAGGGCTAGTGCAGCCCCGTGAGCTATGAGACAATCTCTTTCCATTTCTCCGAATCTGAGACCTCCTTCTCGGGCTCTTCCCTCAGTGGGTTGTCGGGTTAGAACTTGTACCGGTCCCCTTGACCGGGCGTAAACTTTGTCTGAGGTCATGTGGTGCAGTTTCTGGTAGAAAGCCACTCCTACAAATATTTCCGCCTCTATTCTTTCACCGGTGATCCCGTTATATAAGGATTCACGGCCAGCGGTTTCAAAACCATTTGTTCGGAGCAGATCCATTATTTCATCTTCTTGGTTTCCACTGAAGGGTGTTCCATCCATACGATGACCTTCCATGCAGCCGGCTTTACCAGCTAACATTTCCAACACCTGTCCCACTGACATCCTGGAAGGGATAGCGTGGGGGTTGACTATGAGGTCGGGTACCACTCCTTCAGCAGTGAATGGCATGTTTTCCTGGGATACTATCAGACCAACCACTCCTTTTTGTCCGTGTCTGGATGCGAATTTATCCCCGAACTCAGGTTGTCTCTGGTCCCTTACTCGTATTTTGGCCAGTTTGCTTCCTTCCACTGTTTCGGTAAGCATGACTGCATCCACCACTCCGTGTTCTCCGTGTCGTACGGTGACTGATGTTTCTCTTCTTCGTTCAGCCACTGTTCCGAACTCGTCTATCTCTTCTAAGAAACGGGGTGGTGATGTTTTTCCTATTAGAACATCCCCTGATTTCACGGTGACTTCGGGGTTGACAATTCCATCTTCGTCCAGGTTGCGGTACACTTCCTCAGAACGGTATCCACGTACCATGTTTTCGGGTACTTCGAATTTGTCTTCCTGTCCCCCGGGGTATCTTCGCTCAGAGGCCTCGTAGGATCTGAAAAATGATGATCGGGCCAGTCCACGTTCTATGGAGGCCTTGTTTAATATGAGGGCGTCTTCCATGTTGTAACCCTCGTAGGACATTACTCCCACCACAAAGTTCTGACCAGATGGCCTTTTATCGTACTGTGTGGCATCCATACTCCGGGTTTTAACTATTGGAACCTGTGGATGGTGCAAAAGGTGTGCACGGGTGTCTGTCCTTAAATGATAATTAGAAACGTAAAGTCCCAGTGCCTGTTTGGTCATCCCTGCTTCCATGGTGTTACGGGGTGAGGAGTTGTGGTTGGCATAGGGTATGATCCCGGCACAGATCCCCAACATGGTGGAAGGGTCTATTTCCAGGTGAGTGTGATATTCATTAATTTCATAAGGGAACATGGAAATGTATGAGTTTTCTTCTTCCTCGGCATCCAGATACTCGATGATTCCTTCATTGATGAGATCATTCCAGGACATTTCCCCATCGGCAATCTTCTGCATGTGTTCATCTGTTAAGCATGATCCACCGTTTTCCACCACAATGAGTGGTCTTCGGGTTCTTCCAGGGTCGTTGAATAAGTATATTTCATTGTTTTCAGGGTAATGGGTGATGTTCATTTCATAGGATACTTCTCCAGATCTTCTTTTCTGGCGCATTTCTTCCATGAAACCTTCTGGATCATCACATGTCCCAATAAGCTTTCCGTTAGTATAAACCTTGCATTTTTTCACGAATCGGCCCCCAATAGCTGGCTTTTCATAATAAAATAAATTTTAACTCCGTAATATCTCATCTAGTCCCTTAGATGGGATTGATGCTCTTCACTTTTTTAACCACTGCTTCCAGTTCCTCTGGGTCGGAACCTTCGGATATTTTGGCCAGTATGGCCAGGTTCTTCACCAGTCCACAGTTAGGACCCTCTGGAGTTTCATTGGGACAGATCTTCCCAAACTGAGTGGGATGCAAATCACGAGCTTCAAAGTGAGGCTGACTCCTTGACAGTGGCGAAACAACACGTTTAAGGTGTGAAAGGGTTCCCATGTAACTGGTTCTATCCAGTAACTGGCTTACACCAGCCCGTCCACCAACCCAGTTTCCAGTGGCTATGGCGTGTTTGATGTTTTCAGTGAGGACATCGGAACGCACAGCCTGCTTAACTGAGGGTTCTTTTCCACGAGCAAGGCTTCGCTCAAGCTGGTAGGTCATGTCACGTGTTAAGCTGGTGAATGCCACCCTGAATAAATCCTCCATAAGATCTCCTGATACTCGGAGCCTTTTGTTGGCGTAGTGATCCTTGTCGTGTGGTTCACGTTCATCAAAAATAACTTGCAGGAGCATTTCTGTCATTTCAGCCAGGTAAGTGGCTTTTTCTGCTCTTTTTTCCGGTTCCACACCAATGTGAGGTAATAAGTATCGGTCAATGACATCTTCTGCCCTTTTGATCCGGTACTCCTCGGTCATACCCTTGGCCACCCGGTTACCAATGTACTTGATAGCATCGTAGGTGTTGGTTATTTCAGAGGTTTGAATATCATCTATGAGTAAGAACTGTACATCGTTTTCTTCAGAAACACTGCTGACCAGATCCACATCTTTTTCCAGTCCCAGTGCACGGAGTAAAACCACCAGTGGTATTTCTCCAGGTACGTAAGGGAATGATATTCTTAAAAATACTCCTTTTTTCCGGGGTTTACGATATTCCAGAGTGATACGTGCTCTGAATCCGCTTTTAATCGAGGTTACTATTGCTCTTGCTCTGCGGTCTTCTTTCTCCCCGATTCTTTCCAGGATGATCTTGTTGGGTGCGATCTCTTCCATGGTGACTATGGCCCTTTCTGAGCCATTAACAATGAAGTAACCTCCGGGATCCTGAGGGTCTTCCCCTTTGTCTTCCAGTTCATTGTATCCTAATCCGTTTAAGTGGCAGATGTTGGATTTGAGCATCACCGGAAGTTCACCAATGTACACTTTCTCCAGGTTAGGTTCTTCTTCACCCCGGGATAGTGCCATGTCCATGTACATGTGGGCAGAATATGTGAGATTTCTGAGTCTGGCTTCAGTGGGATAGACCTTACTTTTTGAGCCATCGGCTTCTTTAATGTAAGGCTTCCTTATTTCAACTTTACCAGTTTGTATGGTGTATTCTCCCTGCTCCAGAACAATTGGCTCAGTTATATCAATTATATCCTGTATACGGTGATCTACAAAGTCGTTGTATGACTTAATATGATGATCCACCAGTTTGTATTCATCAAAAAAGGTATCGACAAGTCCCCAGGCATTTTTTACCATTAAATTCCTCCAAAAAAACAACCCATACCTAAATCCATCTTATTCTCAACACTAATCTAGTAGTTCCTAGTGTGTTCTGGTCCATTAATATCAATGTATATATATTATATTATTAAAATATAACACAATTTATGTACCGGTCTATAAGGTAAGGCATTATTTACTTAGTATTATATGTCCTTTGTTATTAATCCAATTATCCACATCTAATCTAAAACCAAACGGTAGGTTTCGAATTTACCTGCTGTATGACTCTTTCTGGTTATTTTGAGAATATCCCCCGGTTTAGCCTCTATGGCTTTAACAACCGGATCATCAGCTTTTATTTTCGGTAGCTGTTCAGGATGGATATCCAATTTTTTCAGTACTTTTTTAACATCAGATTTCGACAAAACAACATGATCTGGAACCAGTTCGTGTTTTAAGATATCCTTCTTCACCATATAATCCTCCATTAAAAATTAGAACGGGCCCGACGGGAGTTGAACCCGCGGCCACCTGGTTA
>AMGN01000049.1 GCA_000309865.1 Methanobacterium sp. Maddingley MBC34
TTGGATGCCATCAGAAGTGTGGTAAATGGTAAAGACATTCTCTATGATGAGGTTGCAGGAGTACCTAAAGAACTTATCTATGAAACTGCAGAAGTTCTTAAAAATGCACAGTTTGGTATACTCTTCTTTGGAATGGGTATAACCCACAGTCGTGGAAAACACAGGAACATCGACACTGCCATCTGTCTTACGACTGATCTAAACGATGCATCCAAGTGGAATCTCATACCAATGAGGGGTCACTACAATGTTACAGGCTTCAACCAAGTATGTACCTGGGAAGTTGGATATCCATACTGTGTTGATTTTGCAACCGGAATTCCAAGGTATAACCCTGGTGAATCAGGTTCAAATGACCTTCTCCAAAATAAAGAAACGGATGGAATGCTAGTAATAGCATCCGACCCTGGTGGAAACTTCCCCCAGAAGTCTTTGGAGCGAATGGCTGAAATCCCTATTGTGGCAATTGAACCACACCGAACACCAACCACAGAGATGTCTGATGTTATTATCCCACCTGCAATTGTGGGTATGCAAGCAGATGGTACTGCCTATAGGATGGAAGGAGTTCCAATCCGGATGAGAAAAGTTGTGGAGTCAGACTTGCTTCCGGACAGAGAGATCCTGGAAAGAATCCTTGAAAAAGTCAAAGAGATCAACGCATCTAAATAAGCCCGAATAGGCTTATTTATTTTATTTTTTTTATTAGCTTTTTGCCATCTTTAGTTGATATTTTACTATAATTTATCGCTGTAATCTATCTCATTTTATAAAAATTCAGCCAATTTCTAAATAGTTCTTTTCAATCTAACAAAAGTTTCATAGTAAGGAGCTCCATTTCCCTGGTCACTTACCAGATCAGGTGTCAGAATATTCACACACTTGTTATATTTTCGCCATCCGCCCCTATGGGTGAGAACGTAATCCGGTCTAAGGCCATTATTTTCCTTAACTTTAACTAAAAGTCTGCCCTGCCTTGATTCAAGCCAGACTTCTTCACCATCTTCAATATCTATTTCTTTAAGAACTTTTGGATGGATTTGTACTACAAGAACACTTTTTCCATGTTCATTTTCAGGTATTTCCGAACCTATCCAATCTCTGGGACTAACTGATAGTAATCGAAGGTTAAAGCCATTATTTAATTTGAAATTTTCATTTATCATCGCATCTGCAATTTTGAGATGAAGTTCAGTTGGGAATTCATAATTCCCGGATTCAGTTTCGAAGTTGCCATCAGAAAAGGGGGTAACTGGGGCGGATGGGAATCTGTAGGGTTTTCTTAGAAGTTCTTCCAGTGATATTCCCTCATGGATTATGGGTTCTGCTAGTTTGCCCAGCCATTCACGTGGTGATCCTGCCATTTCCTCTCCAAATCCAAGTTTCACTGCTAATTCCTGGAATATCTGTAATTCGGATCTGGCCTCACCACCGGGTTTGATAACGGGGTTGAGGGGTGATATCCAGTTATGACCATAGCTGCCCACCAGATCTTCCTCTTCCAAAAAGCTGGTTGCTGGTAAAAAGAGATTCGCCACATCAGCAGTATCATTAAGGAAATGATCGACCATTATAACATCATCAACACTTTGAAATGCTTTTTTAACTTTGGGGGTGTTGGCCAGCATTGCTAAAGGATTCCCTGCAGTGATAAAAATGAGTTTAATAGGAGGATCCTGTGTCTGGATGATTTCTTCACCAACAATGGGTATGGTCAGTTTCCTTTGATTAGGTGCCTGATCATCAAGGGCATGCTGGTGGTTGAAGTATCCGTATTCATCAAAACCATGACTTACGCCCCCACCACTTTTGCCAATGTTCCCGGTAATGGCAGCCAATGCATCGATAAGGCGGAAAGTCAGATGACTCTGTCTGTAACGTTGCAAACCCCAACCTAATATGATGCTACTGGGATGACCAGATGCGTATAATCTTGCCAGTTCATAAAGGTCGTCCAGGGGGACATCGGTTATTTTGGAAAGTTCATTCAGGCTGTAATCATTCAGTAACTCCTGGTAATCCTGGAAGTATTCTGTATTCTTGTTTATGAATTCTTCATCAAAGAAACCTTCTTTTAATATTATTTTGGCAATGGCAATGGCCAAAAAACTGTCAGAACCTGGAACCGGCTGCAGGTATATATCTGCTCTACGGCTGGTTGGGGTGTTCACCGGATCAATGACCACCAGTTTAACCCCTTTCCGGCGAGCCTGGATAATGATCTTCCACAGATGAACATCGGTGACTGCAGGATTCCTCCCCCAAACCAGTATAACATTACTGTTAAGGTGATCGAGGGGGTCATGGGATATTCTCACTCCCATATCAATTTCCTGACCTGCCTGCCCGGTTCCTCCGCATATTGATCCGCAAAGGGTGGAAACACCACCTAATAGATTAAAAAAGCGACGATTAATAATTCTAAGAGCAGTACGGGCCCCGTATCCCTGATAGTAAAGGATCGACTGGCTTCCATAGTTTTCACAAGCATTCCTTATTTTACTGGTTGCTATATTCAGGGCTTCATCCCAGCCTATCTGCACCCATTCCCCATCTTCTTTCTTCAATGGATGTAAAATTCTTCTATCGCTGTAAAATCGCTCTTCTAAGTAGTGTTTCATATTCTTGCAGATAAAACCGCTGGTTATCTCATGTTCAGGATTTCCACGTAGTTTAACAATTCTTTCATTTTCTACTTGGGCGATGATACTGCATGTTCCTGGACAGTCGGCTGTACATGCTGTTAAAACTTCCCTCATAACAATTCTCCGATAGGACTCCAATAAATATAACTCCAATTAACTCCAATAATATAACTCCAATTAACTCAAATAATATAACTCCAATAAAACTCTAATACGAATAATATGTTTGAAAAGTTTGATATAATGGAGTATTGATATCTGTGAGTAAATAGATTCTACTCATTAATAGAATCTACGCATTTTAGTATGTTAATTAATTTTTACATGCCATGATTATATCAAAAAGATATTTTATTGAAAAATAAAGAAAGGAATCCCTTTTGAGGAATCATAATTATTCACTTTTTTATCTACTTTTATTCTGTTATGTTAATGGCTGAGCTGGGACATAGATCCTGGCACATTTCGCATAAGTTACAATCTTTTCCTGATTTGGTGATTATTTTATTATTTTCCAATTGAAAAATTGACATGGGACAGGAATCCACACATTCTGCACAGTCACTGGCATCGCATTTATTATGATCAATCTCTATCCGGGGCATCTTCTCCCTCCATTTTCTTATTTGATTTTATTTCCTGGATAACCGAAGCAAGGTAACCGGTTATAGCATTTGTTATGGTCTCTTTTTTTGATTCTACTACTTCAATTCCCATTTCCTGTAGTTTTTGACGGGGTTCCTCACCTATTCTTCGACAAAATACTACTCTGCAATCTTTTAAAATTTCCAAACCTCTTTTCCAACGATATTCATGATCGTAAATTGGTTTTTTACTTTTTTCCCTCAATTCTACAAATTCGAGGCCTCCTTTTCCCATCTGGAAGATGAGATAGTGGCTGGCCTGTCCAAAGTGCTGGTCTACTGTCTCACCATCGCTAGAGGCAACTGCGATCTTCATTTGGTCCTCCAGGGGGATCATTTTCTAAATAAGTCTTTAATATTCTGATTTCCCCCTTTGATTCAAGGATTTGATTATCTTTTTGCATTGTCTTTTTCATCATGGTCTGGAATATTTAGGATAATTGCTGCTTTGGGACATATCTCTATACATTCCTGACACATTTTACAGTACACTGGGGAGGTAACGGTTACAACATCATTGATTGTGAAAACATTATTAGGGCAGACGTACGCGCATTTAGCGCATTTTGAACCTTGGCAACGGTTTTGGTCTAATATAATATCGATCATGCCCTTACTCCTCATAAATATCCATTATTTAATTCTCCACACCATCCATTAACTCATAACCTGCTTCATCATAGTAGTGATGGATGATGGTGTTGGTGAGCTGGTCCAAAAGATTTAAACTTCCCTTGTAACCTAAAATACGGATTCTCTGGGCACCAACCCGGTCAAATATTGGAAATCCAACTCGGAACAGGGGAATGTTCTCATCAACGGCTATACGGGCTCCGTAAGAGTTTCCTATCAGGAGATCTACTCCTGTTTTTTTAACCTGCTGGTGCAGATCGTAGAGATCTCCACCATTGAGTATCACCGGGTCATGTCCAGTTTTACGGATGATTTGTTGAATGTCTGTGCTGAATTTGCTACTATGGGTTCCGGTGGCTATAATAGCCGGTTCCATACCCATTTCAGTCAGGAAACTCACCATACCTGACACTAAATCAGGGTCTCCGTAGATTGCCACTTTCCGCCCGTAGTTATATGCCTGAGAATCAACCAAAGCATCCAGTAATCTACCACGGTCGCGTTCCAGTTCTGGGGGAATGTTTTCAATATTTTTCAGAGAGGAGAGGGTGCTGATGAATTGATCAGTGTTCTCCAGTCCCACCGGGAGGGGTAGTGTGATATGGGGAACACTGAATCTTTTCTTCAGGAAGATCCCACCAGAATCTACATGTTTGGATAGGGTTAAAGTAATTTTTGAATTGGCAGTCTGTCTGATTTCATCTAAAGTTGTTCCTCCAGAGGGTAAAAATTCTATAGATCCATCTAGGGGGGCATGAAGTGATTCTGAGGTATCTGTGAGGATAATACTCTCCAGTTCCATAAGACTGAGTATCTCTTTAACTTCCTCCACATCTGCGGGGGCCAGATTTCCAGGGATGATGTTGATTACATCATTCTTATCATCGGACATTGGGGGCAAAGCCAGACTTTCTATGAGGGATTTAATGGTTTTATCATAACCTTCCACATGAGAACCAGTATAACTGGGAGTGGATACAGTTATTATGGGTGGAAGTTCCTCTTTATGAAGTTTAAAGTAGGTTTCACTGAATTTATTTATTATGCCATCCACATCATCCCCAATGGTCTCAGTGAGACAACTGGAGGTCACCCCAATCAGGGTGGGATGATACTGTAAGTTCATGGTCTCCAAGGCCTTTTGAAGGTTTTTTTCGCCTCCATACACCACAGTACTCTCACTCATGGATGTGGATGACACGTTAATTGGTTCCCTGAAATGACGGCATAACTGGAAGCGCATATAGGTACTGCACCCCTGTGAACCATGTATAAGGGGCATGGCACCTTCAATACCCAGAAGAGCCTGCACAGCACCCATGGGCTGACACATTCTACAGGGATTGATCACGGCAAATTTCTTTTTATTATCCTCCCTGGATTTTCCAGTTGATGTAACATTCTCTGGGGGGACATGCTTAGGAGTACTGTGCAATTACATCACCTCTGGGGAAATTTTTGGTTTTGTTGAACATTCTTTTACGGATTTTTTGCATTTAATTACGTCTTTAGACTTTAAATTGCACTTATATTGCCTTTGACTTTTTTTATTCACCATTGGCTTTGATTTAAATGGATTTTTTAAAACTGAGCTTTTTTTTATGCCTGGAGTGTATTTCCAAACTGGACTTGACACTGCCCGGTCCACTTCCCTGGCAAAGTTAAGGAATCCTTGAAAACCAGCAAAAGAGCTGATCCGGTCATGGTTAAAGTCACAGAAAGCCACTCCCATTTTCAGTGACATATATTTCTCTTTTGCTCCTGAAACCAGTAGATCGGGTTGATATTTATCCAGGAGTCTGGCCAGTTCCATGGCATTGGCATCATCCACAATGATGGTTCCATCTCTCACAGTCTCCTTTATCCGCTGGTAGTCTTCAGGCAACCCATTTTGAGTTCCAGTCATCAGTACTTCCATTCCCAGCTCTTCAAATGCTCTGATAAGAGACCATGCCTTATTTCCACCAACATAGACTGCCACTTTTTTACCAGTCAAACGTTCCCTGTAAGGGGTGATGGCATCTTTAATTCGATTAGTTTCCAATTCAATGAGATTTTCAGCTGCCTCCATCATTGTTGGGTCGTTGAAAAATTCAGCAATGGATCTGAGGGATTTTGAGGTTTCTTCAACTCCGAAAAAGTTTACCCTGATCTGGGGAATACTGTAACGTTCTTCCATGGAATCCGCCAGATAACGGGATGATTTCTGGCACTGTACCAGGTTCATATGAGCCAGATGAGCATTGGCTATCTCTTCAACCCGTGAGTCTCCAGTAATCACAGCCTGGATGGAAACTCCAATCTTTTCCAGAAGTGGTTTCATGGCCCAGAAATCTCCAGCCACATTGAACTCTCCTAAAATGTTTATTAAGTAATCCGTTGTTGTCGGAGATTCTTCTGCCGTATCTGTGGGGGAAATATCTATTTTAAGAGTTTTTATTTTCTTTTGGGGAGTTTTGATACTCTTATGGGGAGGTTCGGTACCAATGAGGTATTCTATCATTGCGTCACAGGCAAGCTGGTGTCCCAACGATTTATTCACACTCCTGAAACCTTCTGATTGGACCGGTATAACTCTTGATCCGGTGATTTCGGTTGCTTCACGGCAAACACTTTTAAGATCATCCCCAATTAATCCCACCACACAGGTGGCGTAGACGAAAATGGCAGCGGGCTTGAATAACTGGTTTAATTCGATGATGGTTTCCAGGAGTTTTTTCTCGCCTCCGAAGACAATGTCCTTTTCCTGGAGATCGGTGGAGAATCCATTACGATAGAGTTCTGATCCTGAAGATCTGCTTCCACGAATATCCCAGGTGCATGATGCACAGCCCAGGGGACCGTGTACCAGGTGGATGGCATCGGTTATAGGCATTAGAACCACCCGGGCCCCACCATAGACGCATGATCGCTGAGTTACCATTCCAGGAACACTGGCCTGGTTACATGCTGGAGTAGATTCATTACCCTCTCTTTTGATGCACATGTGCTTCCTTCGGGATTTCAGGGTACTTATCACATCTTTTGGTATTTCAGGAATCTTAATCTCCGGCAAATCCAGGGAAGAAATCACTTCTTCATCCCCTGTTTGAGGGTTATGGTGAGATTTATTATTCTTTAGCATTAGATAACCGTTAATTTACATTTATTCATTTTTTTAGCTATGTTTCTATCTTTTTTTTAAAAAAATTTAAAAAAATATTGACTTATTTTGTTCACTGCTGTAGCTTCCAGTGTTCTTTGTCGTAATATTTTTCAAACACGGTATTGGTTATTCTGTCTATTAGATTAACAGAACCGTTATATCCAACAATAGGGACCCTGTGGTATCCTGCTCGGTCATAAACTGGGTATCCAACTCTTACCAGTGGAATATCCAAGTGTTTGGCAAATAATCTACCATCAGAGTGGCCGATCATCAATTCTACTGGTTCTTCTTCTAGTTTAACCTCTAAAGCTCTTAGATCGCTTCCTATCATGACATCTACTGGTTCATCAGATTCTTTGGCTACTTTTTCCATTTCACTAACGAATTCTGGATTTTCAACACCAGTACAAACCACAGATGGAATCATTCCCAGTTCACATACAAAGCGGGCTATCCCTGCACTTATAGCGGGGTCCCCGAATATGGCTACTTTTCGTCCGAAAAGATACCTTGATGCTAGATCTGCCATTGAATCGATTAGTAATCCTCTTTCATCTAGTAAGGAGTCTGGAATTTCCAGATCTGTGAATTTCTTCAAGTTTCTGAGGAACTGATCTGTATTACGAACTCCTATGGGTATGGGACCTACTGCAGCCGGGACATTGTATTTTTTCTCCAATGAAAGAGCACCTGAACCAGAATATTCGCATAAAGATATGGTACCTAAACTGTTTGGAGAATCAGCTATCTCTTCAACAGTTGTTCCTCCTTTGGGATAGAATGGTCTGGTTTCTGTTGCTGATGGTCTTAGTGGAGAGTCGAAGGGATCGGATATATCGGTAAGTACAATACCCTCAACTCCCATTAAACTCAGTATGTGCTTTATTTCTCTGATATCTCCTGGGTTAACCATTCCTGGAATTATGTTAACTTTTTCATTGGCATCTCCTGGATCCTGAGCCAGATTTGTGACCAGAGCTTTAATGGCATTATCATAGCCTTTGAAATGGTTTTCTACAAAACTGGGAGTGCTTATTGCAACAATTTTTATTTTTTCCGCTTCTTTTTCTCCCATTTTTTCTTTCAGTTCTTCCTTAGCTATTTTAATGAAACCTTCCATATCATCTCCAATAATTTCACTGGAACAGGTGCTTATGGCACCGATCACACTTGGTTTAAATCTGACTGCCAGGTTTCCAATACCCGATATCAGGTTTTTCCTACCACCAAAGACTGCGGCATCTTCGTGCAGTGATGTTACTGCAATTTCAGATGGTTCACGGAAGTGGCGGGAGAATGAGTATCGGACAAATGTGGAGCATCCTTGAGAACCGTGGACTAATGGGAGTCCTCTTCTTATCCCTGCAACTGCGTACATGGCACCCATGGGCTGACAGGTAACCAGAGGATTAATTACGGCAGTTCGATCCCTTTTCATTACATTGGCACAGCTCATTATGGGGCCTCCTTTTGTTGTTCTTTTTTAGGAGCATTTATCTCCGGTTCCTGTATTATTCCTTCTATTTCTGCCTCTAATTCTTCTTCATCATCTATTGTTTCTTCAAATTCCAGCATATTCCACACTGGGCTGTAAATAGATGCATATATGTCTTGAGCCAGGTTTAAAAATCCTTCAAAGCCCATGTAAGGTCCATTTTCGTAGGAATGGATTAAAACGCATGGAACTCCCAATTTATGGGCTATGTACTTCTCTTTTATCCCGGAGAGGATTATGTCTGGTTTGTAGACTTCAATGATTTCTTCAAGTTCCAGTGAGTTAGGATCGTCTATTATTACGGTTCCTTCGCCTACACGTTCTTTGATCTTTTCATATCCATCTTCGTGTTCAAACATGGTTGAAACGGCAACTGTTTCCATTCCAAGGTGTTCTTTTAATGGTTCAGGAAGGTGCCAGTTTTTAGGTCCTCCTGAAAATACCCACACAGTTTTGCCTTGAAGTTTCTCTTTATAGAAATCTAATTTTGGCTGTATTTCTGCCATTTCACGTTTTATGAGTTTTTCAGCGTTTTCTTCAAGCCCAAAATGTTTGGCTACAGTTATCAAGTTTTCTGCACAGTATTTTGGCCCGAAAAAGTCCACTTTAATGTAGGGAATGCCGTATTTTTCTTCGATTAAGTCTGCAATGTAGGTGGCTGATCTCTGGCACCTCACCAGACTTAATTTAGCCCGGTGCATCCAGCATATCTCGTCATGACTGCAATCTCCAGTGAATTTGGAGAGTAAGTTTATTCCAATTTCGTCAAAGTACTTTTTTAAGACCCACAGGTCTCCGTCTATGTTGTATTCCCCGATAAGGTTAATATCATAAGGTGTTGTTTCTGGAGGTTCTTTGGTGCCCACCAGTTTGTTGAAGAGGGTTAAGTTACCTACGTGGTGTCCTTTAGACTGTGTAGGGCCAGAAAAACCGGGAGCATTAAATGCTACCACGTCTTTTCCAATTTCTTCTGATAATTCTTTTGCAACTGCATCCATATCGTCCCCTATAAGTCCGGTGGTACATGTGGCGTAGGTGTAGATAGCGGTTACGAATGGGAATTCCTTAGCAGCTTCCAGAATGGATTGTCTGAGTTTTTTCATTCCTCCGAAAACCACATCGGATTCTTTAAGATCGGTTCCCATGATGTATTTCAGGTTGAACTGGTCAATGGGAACTTTGTCTCCGTTGGGAAGATCTGGTGAAGTGGGATACCTTTTACTTCCGCAACCGTATGTGGTACATCCTACTGGTGAATGGACCACGTGGATCACGTCCTTAACGGCTCCAGTTATAACTCCTTTAACTCCTGCAAATGCACATCCTCTCTCTGTCATACATCCGGGAATGGTGGTTGTATTACATTTTGGGATTTCTTCGGTTGGATCAGCTAAATCTTTTACATACGTATGTTTTTTTCTATTTGGAATGTCTTTATCCACTTCAAAAAGTTTATGGGGCATTTTTACTCTCCTAAAATGCTAATTTCTCCGTTATTTTTTTATTGAATAATTTTATCTTATTATCTCCTGTTAAGCATTAATCTTAATATAAACCTAAATCAGGGCTTTTGTCCCTCGTTCATTGGTTCTTACCCTCACTGCCTCATCTATAGGGCATACAAATAATTTACCATCACCGTTTTGTCCGGTCTGGTTAACTCTCATAATGGCTTCAACAATTAAAGAAACATCTTCATCGGGTACAATTAGCGATATAAGTCGTTTAGGTATGTATCGCATGGTACCTTCCTCTTTTAGAAGGGTTTCGTTCTGTATGTCAAAGGATACCTCTCCAATTATTGCTTTCTGCTTTCCTCGCCCCATTACTCTTTGTGCAGTCATTGCAGGAAATCCAAGGGCGTTTAGAACGTCCTTAGTTTGAGTCATTTTGTTGGGGCGGATTATTGCTATTATTTCTTTCATTAAATGCACCGACTTTTATTTCCCATAAATTAAGTTAAAGTTCACTACTGCGCGTTCTTACGGTGTATGCTTCATCTACTGGGCTAATGAATATTTTTCCATCACCAAAACTCCCGGTAAATGCTGATTCATTTATTAAATCAACGATTTGGGGAGTGGCATCGTCTTCTGCAACCAGTAGAATCATTGTTTTAGGTAATTCATCGTAGTAAATTTTATCCACCTGAATACCCTTTTGTTTTCCACGCCCAATAACATCCATTTTGGTTAAAGCCACATAACCAGCTTCTGCCAGTGAATCAACCACTTCTTCAGTTTTATCTGGGCGTACTATTGCTCTAATCATTTTCATTTTCTTAATCACCATTAAATTCTTGATCTTTAACGTCCATGGTTATTAATAACATTTTAATTTAATTCATGGGTTACTGGTTTAGTCAACTAAACCATAATCTATAACGAGTTCTTCCAGTTCTTCCATGGTCATAGGGGTTGGAATTACGAAATTTTCGTTTTCTATAATTTTTCTACCTAATTCCTCGTACTCATGGGCCTGGTTACATTCTTCATCAAAGTCAACCACAGTTCTTTTGTTGAATTCTGCTTTTTGCACGATGTTATCCCTAGGAACGAAGTGTATCAATTGTGTCCCGATACGTTTACAGAATTCTTCCATGAGTTCTTTTTCCCCGTCAACGTTTCGACTGTTACAGATTATTCCTCCCAGTCTCACACCGCTTTGTTCTGCATATTTTACCATACCTTTGCACAGGTTGTTGGCGGCGTACAGTGCCATCATCTCTCCAGATGCGACCACGTAGATCTCTTCTGCTTTCCCATCCCTGATGGGCATTGCGAATCCTCCGCACACAACGTCACCTAGAACATCGAAGAAAACAAAGTCATTGTCTTCATAGACTTTCAATTGTTCCATGATTGTTATGGCGGTTATAACTCCCCTACCGGCACATCCAACACCAGGTTCAGGTCCTCCGGATTCTACACATTTTATTCCTTCAAAACCGGTGGACATAATTTTGTCCAGTTCCATACAGGCTTCTTCTCCCTCTTCTCTCAGGGTGTCCATCATGGTTGTTTGCATTTTTCCCCCAAGGATCATTCTTGTACTGTCTGCTTTGGGGTCACAGCCGTGTATCATCACTTTCTTATCGTGAAAGTGTGCCATGGCTGTTGCTGTGTTTTGAGTTGTTGTTGACTTTCCAATTCCACCTTTACCGTATATAGCTATTTTTCTTACCATTTTGACCTCTCTTGTTTAGTTTTCTAATAAATTTAACCGGAAGAAGGAAACATACTTCCGACAAACTAGTGTTGGCAATCATCTTATATAAATTTTCTGGTGCAGGGGTACTGAAAAGTTGTGAGAGATTAGAAATTTTCTCTAAAATACTTTTAGTCTAATACCGTTATTCATGAAAAAAACATAATAAATGTTGAAAATAGTTAGCAAATCAGTTCAACACGCCTTAACTTTTACAAGCCAGTGCAGAATAAACTTATCCAAAAAACATAGTTATAATCTCAACTAAATAGCTAAATATTAATAAAAATCCTTGAAAATATCTAAAATTAGTAAAACCCAAAATATGGGGTAGTCCCTAATCATTTATTAACATTTTTGCCTTCATATCGCCTCGCTATTAATATTTTAATGATATTTCCGGCTGACTTGTGAAATTATTCAAGGAACACAGGCCATCCTTCCCCCAACATCCAAAATCTGTACATCAATACCGTAAATACGTTTCATGTTCTGGGGGGTGATGACATCTTCTGGTTTTCCCAGGGCTATGAATCTTTTCTCATTCATAAGGGCCACTTTAGTGGCAGAAATAAATGCATGGTCTGGGAAGTGGGAGGACATTATCACAGCTAGACCTTCGCTGGCCAGTTTTTGTATAATATTCAAGGTTCGAATTTGATTACCAAAATCAAGGTGGGAAGTGGGTTCATCCAGAATAAGAATACTGGGTTCTTGGGCCAAAACCCGGGCAATGAAAACCAGCTGCTGTTCACCACCACTTATCTCAGTGTAGGGTCTATCCTTCATATAACTAATATTCAAGGATTCCAGGGCTTTTAAGGCGATCTCATAGTCCTTTTCAGAAGGAGATTCAAACATGTCCAGATGAGGAGATCTGCCCATTAACACTACATCCAAGACAGTAAACGGAAAGGTTGAATTATGAATTTGAGGGATGTAACCAATATTTTTGGCCAGATCTGCACGGGAAAAAGAATTCATATCCTGGCCATCAATAATGATCTCTCCTGAATTAGGCTTCATAAGACCGGTTAAACATTTAATCAGGGTGGTTTTACCGGTACCATTGGCACCCAGAATGCAGAAAATATCTCCTTGAGTAATTGAAAAATTTATATCCTCAAAAATATTCTCATTATCATCATAGGCAAATGAACAACCTTTTATCTCCATAAGAGGGTTCATACCCACACCTCTTTACTTTTTCTAAGAAGATATAAGAAGAATGGAACTCCAATAAGTGCTGTAAGTATTCCTATTGGGATTTCAACTGTGGTAAGTGTTCTAGTGACATCATCGATCAGTAAAAGGAAGAAAGCACCGGTAACCACACTGGCTGGTAGGAGAATTTTATGATCAGGCCCCACGATCATCCGGGCAACGTGGGGTATAACCAAACCTACCCAACCAATAATTCCACAAATACTAACCGAGGATGCGGTTACCACAGTACAGCATAAAATTATAATGGCCTGCAGCTTTTTAGTATCCACGCCCATGGTTTGAGCTTCTTCCTCACCCATTGAAATAACGTTAATCCTCCAGCGGATAAGAAGAAGGATTACTATTCCGATTATAACTGGTATTCCCATCATAACCAGTTTTTCCATGGTCACTGCTGAAAAACTCCCCATAAGCCAGAAAACTATGGAGGGAAGTTGCTGGTACGGGTCAGCAACGTATTTAGAAAGGGCGATCAGAGCTCCGAAGAAGGATTCAATGGCAATACCACATAAAATCAAGGTCAGTATGGAAGTTCCTTTAAAGGTCCTGCTAATGAAGTAGGTAAGTCCCACTGCAATCAAACCACCGAAAAAAGCGGAAACCTGGATTATTATAGTTCCTAACGATAGTAATATGGCTAATGATGCCGTAAAACCGGCACCAGCTGAAACTCCCAGTTTATCAGGTGAAACCAGCGGATTTCTAAATAATCCCTGGAAAGATGCACCGGCAATGGATAAAGCAGCCCCGACTAACATGGCTGCCAGTATACGGGGTAACCTCACCTGGAAGATAACAGTCTCCATTGATGGTGGAACTGTAGAGTTAATGGGTAGTATTTTGGAAACTATGGTGATCATAACATCGTAGGGGGGGATAGGGTACCTTCCAATAAGAAATGAAAGGAAAAACAGGATAATAAGAGGGATACATAGCAGTAATGTTATTGATATGTTGTGGGCTGCGATTTTATCCCTGATTTTTCTCTTAAGCATCTAGGTATCCCTCTTAGGTTATATATGGCATGTTCAGGCCTATTGTTCTACACATTGATTATTTAATATTCAAAATTGGGGCCCCATGTTATGATTTCAACCCGGATGATGTGATTATGGAGTTTGCTTCATCATCAGTGAGGTTGTAATAATAGAAACTGGAGTAAAATTCTTTGGTAATGTTTTTCAGGTCCTGGTCACTAAATTTATCTGGGTATAGTACTTTGGCTGTCCAGGGTATTCCAATAATGGTGTTAGCTCCCGGTGGGTTTTCAAACCAGTTAAATGGTGAATTTGGGACTAAATAAACCTGTTTATTCTGAACTGCTTTTACATTTTGCCAGATAGGGTCTGAGTATATATTTTGGTAGAATGTAGAGTCACTGGCTATTATAATATCTGGATTCCATTTCAGAACCTGTTCAATGGAAACCCCCACACTACCTTTGGTTATGGGAACCTGGGCCACATTTATACCCCCGCACATATCTATAAGTTGGGTGTGGGCGGATCCAGATGGGTTGGTCATTAAACCGGTACTGTCCCGGGCATAGTAAACACGTTTTTTCTCATTTTCAGGTATGGAAGCGGTTTTACTGGTTACTTCAGTGAGCATTTTCTGATGGAAGGAAACCAGTTCACTGGCTTTCTTCTGTTCACCCACTGTTTTACCAATGAAGTTTATGGAAGAATCAATGCTGGTGAGATTGTTATCTCCTTCCACATCCAGGAGTGGAATGACTCCCAATTTGTCCTGCATATCATTCACATCATCTACACTTGTTCCATGACCCACAAAAACCAGATCAGGGTTCATAGATATGAATGTTTCGTAATTAGCATCTTTTTTACC
>AMGN01000050.1 GCA_000309865.1 Methanobacterium sp. Maddingley MBC34
TTTAGGGTCTTAGATTTTCAGGTTTCAGAAAGCTTTTGTAAGGCTGTTTTTGAGTTGTAGCCTTGTGTTGTGATGAGTCCGGCTAATAATACAGTTATTATGGTGGTTTTTTTAGCGGAGTCTGGTGTGTATTTGTGTAATTTTTTCAAGCCTAATCCTGATTTGCATAATTTGAAAAAGTCTTCGATTTTTCCACGTATAGGTTTGTATCGTTTCCAATTTTCTATTTTTTGGAGTAAAATCTTTTTTAATCTTTTGTATAGTTTTTTGGATTTTGTTTCTGTCTTTTTATCTTTGAATATGCGTAATGGGTAGGTTAATTTGTCATTTAATTTTCTGATTTTGAAATTTTCTTTGGGGAAAATTAAAGGAACGATTTTATACTTAGAAATACCGATTTGGTAGTTTTCGTATTTGTAATATCCTCGATCGAATATTATTGTGTCTCCTTTTCGGATTATTCGTCGTTTTTGTAGGTTTTCCATTATTTCTGTGAAGATTTTTGTATCGTGTGGTGCTCCAGAGTGGATTAAAATGGCAACGGGCATTGCAGATTCATATTCTATGACTATGGTGGCTTTAAATCCTATGTAAAATCCATAGGATGATGCATAGCTCCATTTTAGATTTTGTTTTTTTAAGTGTTTTTTAGAACGGTGTTTACGTTTGGTATTGTAATCTAAGTCTATTGATGTGGCATCAACGATAAATGTTTGTTTTCCACGTTTTTTAAGGGGTTTTATTTGCATTAATATGCTGTTGGTGATTTTAACGTATGTTTCGGGTTTGAATCTGGATATGAATTCAGAGACTTGAATGGCATTTGGAATTTGATCTTCTATTTTGAAGAATTTTCTCAATTTTTTATCTCTTTTTAGCTCAGAAACAACAAATTCAATGGTTGTATTGAAAAAAATTGCTGTGAAAATGATTTTAATTGATAAAATCATCATATTAATGTTTTTAACCCCTTTGGAAGCTATTATCGTTCTTGTTTTTCTGGAACCGATAATTTTAAATATTTTCTTTAACAAGATATAGTTTGGGTCTTCTTTACTGTAATTTAAGCAATGCTGCATTATTGTCACCAAACAAATATATGTAAGCACTAATTCTTAAATTTAACGGTTCAGAAGCCCATTAAATCTTATAAAATAAAAATCAAAATGTATTTTTAGAAAAGAATTAGAAAATACATGTCCAAACGCTTAAAACTAACATTAAATTACTTCTTTCAATAAGAAAAATCTAAGGGGCTAAA
>AMGN01000051.1 GCA_000309865.1 Methanobacterium sp. Maddingley MBC34
CTCAGTAGCTTTTTCCACTACTTCTTCAGTTTTTTCTTCAACAGTTTCTTTGGCTTCGGTGGCTTTGGTTTTGAGATCATCTTTAACAGGTTCTTCCACTGGTACTTCAGCGGCTTCTTCTGCAGCTTCTTGGGTAATCTCTTCTAAGATTTCCACAGAACCTTCGGTGATTTCCTCAACAGGAGCTTCAACAGTTTCAACTGCCTCACTTGCGACTGGTTCTTCCACTTTAGGCTGGATGATATCCACCTTATCCGGTAGAACAACATCTGGAGGCATGATACGTACTGATATTCCCAGAACACCAGGTTTGAGTGGTGCAGTGGCGAATCCTTGCTTCACATATTTGATGGATGGTTCTCCACATTTTTTGATGTATCCATCTGTGAATTTTGCGCAGGCAGATCTGGATCCTCTGATTTTACCGGAGATGGTTACTTCCACTCCCTGGGCTCCAGCACCCATGATTCTCCTGAGGGCAGAGTATGCCACCCTTCGGAAGTGCATTCCTCTCTGGAGCATGGCAGATATTTTGTGGGCCATGATTTTTGGGTTAAGTTCAGGAATGTCAACTTCTTTAACTTCTACCTGGGGATTTTCCAGTTCGTAGTTGTTTTTGAGGTTTTGGGTTATGGCTCGTACAGTTTTACCGCCTCGGCCAATTACCATTCCTGGTCTTTCGGCATATACCACTACCATGGTACCTAGGGGTGTTACCTGGATTTCCATTCCACCGTATCCTGCTCTGTCAAGTTCTTTCTCCAGATATTCATCGATTCTGGTTCTCTTTAGTCCCTCGGTTACAAAGTCCTTTTCAATCATGCGCTCTCTGCCTCCCTTAGAACTACTTGAATGTGTGTAGTGGGGGTGTTGAATGGTGTGGCCCTTCCGAATGCTCGTGGGATGTATCCTCTGATTATGAAACCCCGGTGGCTGGATATGTGGATTATTTTAAGGTCTTCTGTGTCCATACCCTGGTATTCAGCATTGGCCTCTGCGTTTTCCAGAACTTCTAAGATCTGGGTGGCTGCTTTTTTAGGGTAACGGCCTGTAGGCCATCCTTTTAGTCCTCTTTTGTGGCCTACTTTTTTGTTGTGTCGTTTGAATGGTACAGCTCTTTTCATCTGGATGACATCTTCCAAGTATTCCTTGGCTTCGTCAAGGTACATGCCCCGGAGTTCTCTGCAGATCTCCACTGAGTGTTTGGGGGAGATCTTGAGGGATCTTCCAGCTGCCTTGGCGACTTTTCCAGATCCTTCGTAAGCGTATTTCATTTTTGCCATGGTTGATTCTCCTTATTTCAGGGGCACGAACATGGATGAACGGGTAGCACCCATACCAGGGTCTCCGTGCTGTACTCTTTGACGGGTAATTGCAAATTCACCAAAGTAACATCCGATCATTTCGGGCTGTATCTGGACGTCCACAAATGTTTTACCATTGTAGATTCCAAAGGTCATGCCCACCATTTCTGGTAGCACGATCATGTCCCTACAGTGGGTCCTGATTATTTTGGGTCGTCCACCCGTGTCTCCTTCTTTTTTCAGTTTTCGTATCTTCTCTAGTACTTTTTTTTGCCTGGGTAGGAATCCCCTTTTCAGGGATCTGCGCTGTGTTGATGGTAACAACTGGATGACGTTATCCAGTGGCATCTGCTGCAGCTCTTCCAGGGTGTAACCGCGATACTTGAATTCTTTCCTCGCCAATTAGCCTCCTCCTTTAAAACGCTTTTATTTTATCATTCAATTTATTCTCGTAATTTTATCCTTAAACCAGTCCAAATGGAATAATGGGATAAGTTAACTTATCTCCTTCTTCCGGTTCTCCTAGCAGCAATGGAACCCACTTTTCTTCCTGGTGGGGCGTGTCTGGAGACTGTGGTAGGTCGTCCTGGGTGCTGGCGGTTTCCACCACCGTGTGGGTGGTCTACTGCGTTCATTGCAACACCACGCACTCCCACGCTCTTTTTACCCTTAGCTTTTGCAGCATGGTGTCGGTTTCCTGCTTTGAGGAATGGTTTTTCTTTCCTACCTCCCCCGGCAACAACACCTATGGTGGCTCTGCACTGGGGGTTGAAAGCCTTTAATTCCCCGGAGGGAAGTTCCACAATGGCTTTACCCACGTCATGGGTGATAAGAGAAGCGTAAGTACCTGAAGATCGGACGAATTTTCCTCCGTCTCCGGGGTTTCTTTCCAGGTTGTACACTGGTGTTCCTTCAGGGATTTCTCCCAGTGGTAGTGAGTTTCCTGGTTTTATTGGTGCGGATATTCCGCATGCGATTTCATCGTTGATGGCTATGCTTTCTGGGGCCAGTATCAATTTTTGTTCACCATTTTCGAACTTGACCTTGGCCACAGGGGCAGTTCTACCTGGATCGTGGAGGATGTCCACTACTTTTCCATTTAGGCTGCCATTTTTTTCTATATCATCAAATGAACGGTACTGTATTTTTCCTTTGAAACGGTGTGATGCACTTCGGTAGGTGGGGGTTCCTCTTCCCCGCCTCTGAATTATTAATCGTTTTCCCATTATTAATCCTCCCTAACCTCTAGAATACTCCCATTTTAACGGCAATGTCTTCGGCACTATCATCTTCTGCCAGTTTAAGGTAGGCTATTTTTTCACCACGGGAGCTAATCTGAGTGTTAACCCGTTCCACTTTAACATCAAAGAGTTCCTGGAAAGCCTGTTTGATTTGGGGCTTCTTTGCGGTTCTTCGGACCACAAAGGTTAACTCGTTTTTGTAATCAATGGCGTTCATGCTTTTCTCAGTTAACTGTGGTTTAATTATTATATCGTAAGGATCCATTCATTACACCTGCCTAATTCTGGAATAAATCTCCCAGTTTTTCAATTGCTGATTTAGTGTAAACAGTAAGTCGGCCGGGGTGTGTTCCTGGTGCCAGGAGTTCTGCATTGAGGTTATCCACCACAACTACATCTACTCCAGGGTGGTTTCTGGCTCCTAGACTTATTCCTTTGTCTTCTCCTACGACAAGTAAGGGTCCTTTGGGAGTTTTGTATTTTCTTCCCCTGGTTTTACCTCTACCAGCCCTGATTTTTCTACCGTTTTTGGCTCGAACCACGTCATCCATTATTCCCAGGTTTTTGAAAATTTCCCTGGTTTCGCTGGTCTTCTTGACTCCGCATAGTTCATCGTCCACCACGAATGGTATTTGAGGTACGTTGTCAATCCGGTGACCCCGGGCTTCCACCAGTTCTTGGTTGGTGGTGGCTGCTAGTGCTGAGCGTATGGCCAGTTTTCTTTCTTTTTTGTTGATCTTCTCGTGGATGATCCTGGCTGTCCTTGGTGGGTGGGCTTTTCTTCCACCGGTTGTCTGGGGCACGAATGCTCCCTTGGAACCTGCGGGGTGTCTTGAACCCTTTACACGGGGGACCATAGCTGCTCCTCGACCTGCACCGAATGATTTAGCTGTAGTTCGTTTACCTGCCATGGGATCTGTTCCCCATGGCTGGATACGGGCTGTTTGAGCAGAGAGAACCGCCCTTTTTATGAGGTCCGGTCTGAATTCTTCACAGAATATTTCTGGAAGCTCCATCTCGCCAGTAACTTTACCTTCTAATGAGTAAACTTTGATCTTCGTCATTCCCATCACTTTTTGATCCTAACTAGACTCCCTGCTTGGAGGCTGTGCTGATATATGATATTTGTGGAGCATCATCGTGTTTTCCGTGGGGTCTCATTGCCTTTCTTAACATGACCAGCCTTTTGGATGGTCCAGGTAATGATCCTTTAAGGAGTAAATAGTTGTTTTTAACAATTCCATACTTCACGAATCCACCTTTAGGATTAACCTCATCAGCCTGTTCGGCTTCTCCTATTTTGAGGATTTTCTTGTTGTACTCGGTACGCTGGTGGTATCCCATCTGACCAGCCATGGGTACAGTCCACATGGTTCTGGCTGGGGACCAAGGTCCTATTGAACCAACGTGCCTTCCTTTACTACTTCGGGCGGCTTTTCCGTACTGTATACGGACACCCCATCTTTTTATGACTCCCTGAAATCCTTTACCTTTAGTGACTGCTATTGCATCGGTGTGTTCACCATCGGCGAAAACATCGGCAGGGTTGATTTCTTTTCCCAGTACACTGGCAGCGTATTCCAGTTTATCTTCCACACTGTTTCCACCAATTCCACATTCCAGTAGTTCTGGTTTTTTCTTGGGAACACTGGCCATTCGGGGTTTGGTGTGTATAAGTGCCCGGATTTCCACCACTTGATCCATTTTTTCTTTGAGACTTGCCAGTTGAGCTTCAGAATCATATTCTACAGGTATGGAGATTTTCCGTTTGAGGTCTTCATCCATTTCTGCCGCCAGGACATCGGTCATGGCTTTGATTCCTCTGCTGGTCTGGGTGTAAGCCCGGATACCCATTACCACTATTGGTGGGGTTTCCACTACAGTGACAGGAGTGGAGATTTCCATTCCTTCGGTTGGTGAGTTTTTGGTGTTATCCATCTGAGTCACGTGGGTCATACCCACTTTGTAACCTGGGAAACCTAAAAGACCCGGCTCTTCCCTTTCGGGCCAGGAGCTTATACGGGGTGATTCCCTGGCTGCTCTTTTTCTAGGACTAAATGCAACTGATCCTTTTCTAGGTTGATGATGTCTAGCCATCTAATATTTCCTCCTTAAATCCTTAATTTTCCACTTTTCCAAATTTGTGAACGTAAATATACATAGAGAACTCTCTAAAAAGAGAGCCCAAAGCGCATTGCTAAAATACATTGCTATGAATGTTTTTTACTCTAGCTAGTAGTGCATTATGAGTATGCATTACCCATATCAAAATTTAATTTAACCAATTAGATCTTGCTAATCAGCCACTATGGTTCCCAGTTATAGCAATAAACGCATAACTAATCCATTAGTATATTAAATACTGATAAAGTAGCTAAAACTGCCTCTTCAGTCCTTACAGTCTTAGTTCCCTGATTAGGGATGGTGTTAACCTCCAGGTCCAGTACATCCCCTGGGTTGCCCATTAATTCGTGTAAGCCCGAATACGGACCACCAAACAAAATAGCTACGTGTTTGGAGCCCCTTAACCCCTCTTTTACTTCGTTTAAAACAGAAGTGATGGGTTCAGCATAGCGCGATGTGCCCACCACCAGATCAGGTTGTGGTTTTAACAGATCTATGCTGTCATCTAAACTCTTATAAGTAGACAGTACATCGTACCCCCAATAAACTTGAGGTTCATCAGGAGTGATTATTATTTCCTTTCCTAACTTATCTACCCTAAAGCTTAATACCCGATTTACACTGAGCTTTTCTTTGCACAGTGCATCCCGGTCGGCACCAATATCAACAATGGTACCTTTCTTGGTCCTTTTTAATGTAAGTCCCTGTCTAAAATCACCTTGATGGAGTTCTCCAGTGGGGTGATGAGGAGTTCTAAGCGGAGGAAGTATTCCTACGTTCCGCAACTCCCTGGTTATAGGAAATACCTTTTTTCGAAGGTACTGTGGGGTATTCATATAAGTGAGGATATCACTAATAAACTTTACCCCTTTACGGTCTTCCGGGTCTTCAGTATCGCTGTAAATAACGATTTTTGTAGCCCGAAACAGGGCGGCTGATCTGCCAATCAAGCCTACTTTGTATGTCTTTAGTTTTAAATCTTTTGTTTCCCTGAGAAAAGAAGAGGGTATAAAAATTGAAATGTTCTTAAGTGACATTCTTAAATTTTTGTTTTTGATCCTTATAATATATAGGGGGTATAATGATAAAATCAAAATGTGTTTAAATGAAATCAAAATGTGCAAAAAATCTATTGATTCATGTGAAAATATTTCATTTAAATTTTTGAAATTTAATTGATAAAACTTGAGAATTTTAAAATTAAAAAAATAAAATGATTAATGTTTGATATAGTAAGGACTTATGGATTAGTTGATTTTGATTGAAAATATCTATTCTAAATATTCTAAATGAATATTCTAAATGAAAATATCTATTCTAAAAAATATCACTTAAATATTAGGAAGTATCGTGATTTAGTTACGTGAAGTGTATACCTCTTTTACTCCATTCGTTCTATCCTTAAAACAATAACTTCTACTTCACGTTTCTCATCCTGGTGAAAGTGATAGATACGTGGTAGGGGAAAACTGTAGTGGAAAACATGGGTGATACTGGCATTTAAAGCTTTCACCATTAATTCTAAGAACTCCCGGGTCTTAGCCAGATGGAAAGAGTAAACAACAGGTGCCACTTCAAGGGCTTTTTCAAGGAACCTGCGATCACCCTCCTTACGGTTGGCTTTCTGTGCCCCGAAAGGGGGGTTCTGGATCACAGTATCCGCCTGTTCCTGGAAATCATTGATATCCATATTCAAAAACCGACATGTATCCTGAACTTCAAGCTTTACTGCCTCAGAATTTGCCACTTGGAGTGCATCATTATCTACATCCACACCTACAACTTCCACTACCCCCATTAAAGCGGCTCCCAGTGCAAGGATTCCGGTCCCACATCCAAGATCCACTACTTTCAGGTCCTGAAGATCACCGTAGGCATGGGCATTCCATACAACATCAGCGGCAATACTGGCCGGAGTGTGGTACTGTTCAAGGTTTGGATCAGGATGCGGATGAGGAGGTATAGCCTGCAGGGCCATTTCCAACTGTCTTTTCTTGGTTATCATGGGAGATTCCATTAAAATTTAATAGGATAGTTGATAGTATATCTGCTAATTGATGGTATATCTTGCTTTAATATATTGATTTAAATAATATTTCCGTGTTTCAGTGATAGACAATAAAATCTTTAAGGAGATATAGATAATAGATATAATTAATTAAACAATGAGATATTATAAAGAAATGTAATTTAAGTAATTAGTATTCAAAAAAACATTAATAAACATACTCATATTGAGATACAAAGGAAGATATCATGTTTGAAAAGGTCCTGGTTGCTAACCGTGGAGAGATTGCCATCAGGGTGATGCGCGCCTGCAGAGAGCTGGACGTGAAGAGTGTTGCTGTATATTCTGAAGCGGATAAAAACTCACTCTTTGCCAAGTACGCCGATGAATCATACTGTATAGGAGGACCCTCACCGGCAGATAGTTACCTGAATATTCCCCGGATCCTGGAAGTTGCCGAAAAATCAGGGGCAGATGCACTGCACCCGGGATACGGTTTCCTGGCTGAAAACCCCCACCTGGGAGATGAGTGTGCTCAGAATGGATTGAAACTCATAGGACCCTCTGGTTCTGTAATCGAAGCAATGGGAAGTAAGATTGAATCACGTAAACTCATGGAAAAAGCAGGAGTCCCAGTAATACCAGGTAACAGCAAGGGTGTAACTGATCCAGATGAAGCCCTTAAGATTGCAGAGGCCATTGGTTATCCAGTGATAGTTAAGGCATCCGCAGGTGGTGGGGGTATAGGAATGCGTACAGTCTACGAGAAAGATGAAATGTTGCGGGCCCTGGAATCCACCCAATCCGTGGCAGCATCTGCATTCGGAGATTCCACTGTTTTTATTGAAAAGTACGTGGAAGAACCCCGCCATATTGAATTCCAGATCCTGGCTGATGAACATGGTAACACCATCCATGTAGCTGACCGGGAGTGCAGTATCCAGCGCAGACACCAGAAACTCATTGAGGAAGCACCTTCACCAATTATGACTGATGAACTCCGGGAGCAAATGGGCCAGGCCGCTGTGAAAGCAGCTTCATCAATAGGATACACCAATGCAGGGACAGTAGAGTTCCTCTATTCAGATGGAGAATTTTATTTCCTGGAAATGAATACCCGTATCCAGGTAGAACACCCCATAACCGAAGTGGTCACAGGAGTTGATCTGGTTAAAGAACAACTTAAGATCGCTTCCGGACGAGAGTTATGCTGTACCCAGGATGAGATCCAGGTGAGAGGGCATGCCATTGAGTGCCGAATCAATGCTGAGGACCCATTAGCAGATTTTGCACCCAATCCAGGTAAGATAACTGGTTATCGCTCCCCAGGAGGTCCAGGAGTTCGTGTGGATAGTGGGGTTTACATGAATTACACCATACCACCATATTATGATTCCATGATCTCCAAGCTCATTGTCTGGGGACGCAACCGTAACGAAGCCATAACCCGGATGAGGCGAGCCCTCTCGGAATACATTATACTGGGAGTGAAAACCACCATTCCTTTCCATAAATCCATGATGTTAAGTCCTAATTTCTGGGAAGCAAAGTTACACACACACTTTGTGGATGAATACCGTAAGGAAATAATGGAAAACATGGAAAAAGTCATCAGGGAAGATAAAGAAAAAGAAGCTCGGCTTAAATCAACATTCTTACCATCTAAAAGAGTTGCTGCAGTTTCAGCAGCTGTTTCAAGCCACATCGCAAGTTCCATGGCTAATAAAAAGAAATGAAAATGGTGTTATTACTGGCAATAAGAGATGGTTACTGGCAAAAGTTTAGGATAACTTAATTACTGGCGGATTTAGTAAATAAAATTTACCAAAAACTAATAAAAAGTGTGTTATAAATCATTAGGATTTAAAGGTGGTCCCAATGCCCCAGAAGCAGATTTTAAAAAAATTCCATGCGCAAAAGGATGAATATGTATCCCGTGACCAGTTGACATCTGAGGCGGGTATATCAGACATTCAGCTCAAAAACGAAATACAATCACTCAAAAAAGAGGGTTATATAATTGATTCATCCCCTGAACTGGGTTATCGTCTGATTAAAACACCTAACAGACTCTTACCTTATGAAATACAGCTAGATCTGGCCACTAACTTCATTGGACAGGAAATTCATCATTACTCTGAGGTGGATTCCACCAACGAAGTTGCCAAAGAACTGGCCGAAAAAGGCGCACCTGAAGGAACAATTATTATAGCTGAAAGTCAGCGCAGTGGTAAAGGCAGACGAGGCAAAAAGTGGTTGTCACCCTCCGGCGGGGTTTGGATGACCATAATACTCAGACCAGACATTCCCCTGTCCCAGGCACCTTTATTAACCCTGGTAACCGGAGTAGCAGTTGCTGAAACACTAGCCAAGGATTGTAACCTGGACGTAGGCATAAAATGGCCTAATGACATATTAATTGGTGAAAAAAAGGTCTGTGGAATACTAACTGAAGCCAGTGCCAGTGCAAAAGGGCTGGATTATGTGGTAGTTGGTATTGGAATTGATCTCAATGTCGACGTGGAAGCTTTCCCCCCAAAACTACGAGAAGGTGCAACATCCCTCAGAAGAGAGCTTGACAAGGAAATTCAGGGAGTAGAACTGGTTCAAGATTTCCTGGTGAACTTTGAAAACCTTTACAATGATTTCACCAGAGGCCAATTCACCGAAATCCTTAACCAGTGGCGCAGACTTTCCAAAACCATTGGCTCTTATGTAGAAGTTCACCAAAAAGGCAGAATAGTTAGAGGAGTAGCGGTGGGCATAAGCAAAGAAGGAATTTTAATTCTGGAAATGGACGATGGCAGCCTGCAAAAAGTTATATCCGGAGAATGCATACACTACAAAGGAAATTAAACACATACTATTTTTTTCCTACTATTCTTTTAAATTAGATAATTTTTTATGAAATTAGGATTTACATGAAATTAAGAAATTATCAACTAGAATTAATTAAAAGTTTAAAATGGAATTAATATTCTAACATAGAATTATTAAAGGAGTTTTACATGGATCTGAAGTTTAAAGTAATCCTGTTATTAGTTTCAATAGTTTCTTTGACTGTGATTGTTTTTTCTTATTCACAGCTCCCATTTTATCCTCCAGATTATCCTGCAGGGCCCACAATAAATGCAGGAGACAGGGTGCTGATTGTGGCACCACACCCCGATGATGAGGTTATCTGCAATGGAGGGATAATACGTTACGCAGTGGAAAACCAGATACCAGTTAAGGTGGTGGTGGTGACTGATGGTAATGACACCAAAACTTCACCCCTCATCCGACATAATGAAACAATCAACGGAACAAAGATACTGGGTTTAGGTGAAGAGAACGTTACATTCCTTGGTTACAAGGATGGAAGTTTGAGGAATCTTTTAAATGATAATTGGGATTATAGTAATCCTTTCACTGCTTCAGATGGTTCAAAACAGGTAACTTACCCCTACGCATTCCAGGAAAACGCCACTTACTGTGGTGCTAACCTGGTTGAGAATCTGGAAACCATAATCGCGGACTTTAACCCCACCATAATCATCTATCCCAGTGGAGATGATGAACAGTTTGATCATCAGGCCACCAGTGGTTTCATTGAGTACGCCACCCAGGAAACAGGGTACAATGGGAATAAATACACTTATCTGTTACATTTACCCCCGGACTGGCCTAGTCCAAGGAGTTATTATCCAGAATATTATTTGGTCCCTCCAAAACAGATGGTGGGGGTTGAAAATGGTCCGGAATGGTTTGTATTTAATCTCACCACATTAGAAATGCGTTTTAAAGAGCAATCATTGCGGGCCTATAAGACCCAGATTGTCCCTTCATCATACCTCCTGTCATTCCTGCGTAAAAATGAATTATTCGCAAAATATCCGACATTGAATGTGTCAAAGTCCACTGATAATTCATCGCTTAGTGATTTTGCAGATAGTTCTAAAAATTTAACCAATTTATTTTATGATGCAGCTGGTGATGGGAAATATCATGGAAAAGAAAAATCACTGGATATAACCTCATTTGGAATACATGTCAATGATGCAACACCCAATGGAAAGTCATGGGTATCTCTAAAAACAGTGGGTGAACCCTCTTTAGATGCAGTGTATAATATCCATATGAATATTTTCAATCCAGGGGGAACTGAAAGGGTGAAAATCTCGGTTCAAAATGGGAGTGGGGAGATACAGAGGGAAGTAAATGGTAGTTCAACCAGTAATAATATTCCAGTAATTATCCAGAACAAGACCATAGTGACTGAAATCCCATCAGATCTTTTCAAAAACAGCCCTTATTTTATTTTAAGCGCTGATGCGACTAAATCAGGGGCAATAATTGATCAAACTCCCTGGAGGGTTATAAAAATAACAGGATAATATAACAAACTGACGATTTGAAAATGAATTGATTTGACAAAATGAATTGATTCAATACTGATTTAATTAAAACTGTACATTCAAACGGTGATGATAGTTACTTCCCCCAGACCACCAACCACCTGGAATTTTTTATCGATGAACTTCTCGGCAGCGTAAATATTGGTAAGGGTGTGCTGAGTGAGTTCTGATACCCTGACTGATGATGAGCCTGTAATGGCCATGTAGGGAATGATCTGATCACCCATATACTTATCCAGGGCAGCTCCTTTTGATAAAAATGATAAAATTTTTTCAGCTGCTTGCCTTCCAACTATTTCCGCCCTTTTACCCGGTTCTCCCAGGGAACTTGACCCCACACGGGGTATATTTTTATTTTTAACCTCAGTCCAGAGCACCAGCCCAGAACCGGGACCTAGAGCATTATTATCATCTGATTTTATCTCAATTTCAACTTCATAACCTGCGCTGTTAAGCTTTTTCTCAGCAGCCTGGGCCTGTCGTATGGCCACATGAGAAGGAAGCCGAGTGGCGTGGGATATTCCCCGGATAACATCCACTTCCAGGTCATGGAAATTTAATGGTTTCAGTTTTTTCACTGGTTCAATTAGGGCACTTAAAATACCCCCACCACGAGGATAATATCCCCGCTTCAGTAATTTCAGATGCACGTTAATACCCATAGACTGCAAAACAGGGAGGGTTACATGCTCCAGATAATCAACTGGCGGAGCCCATCTAACATCAGTCCCCCCCTTGATATTAATTTCAACCATCTGATCTGCAAATAAAGAGGGTATCATAAGGGCCTGAAGGATCAGTGTTATGCTACCTGCAGTTTTTACATCCACCTCCAGTTTCCCCCCACGTAACTGGCCCGGAGTAAAAGTCATCTGGGTTGAACCCAATTCTAATCCAGTTACCTCTGCATTGGAGAGTTTAGCAAGGGCAAGGGCTGCGTTTAAATGCTGTGGCATCAGTCCGGGTTTTGGTCGGCTGTTCCTGATGTTAAAAATGGTGAATGCCTTTCCTGTTAAAACTGAAAGGGCAGTTGAAACTCTTAAAAGAGCCCCTCCACCTTCCCCAAATGATCCATCAATTTCTATCATCTTTAATCAGTCCTTGATCATAACATCCTTGAAGATTTGATTACCACTTAAGATTACCACTTAAGATTACCACTTAAGATTACCAATTCTAAAAAAAAAGGTTATTTATGGGAGAATCTATTGGCCAATGAGATACATAGTACTGAATAGAACTGATTCTCCCCAGAATCATTAGTCCAATGATCTTCACACAGCAAATCCAATAATCTTAATCCCATTATTCTTAATCCCATTATTCATAGAAGCCCATTATTCATAAAAATTCCATTATTCATATAAAATACTCAAACAGGTTTCTTCATCATTTACCATTTCCTTTACTCGTTTTAGTGAGTCCTTGAAAGCTTGCATTATTTGATTATCATCCACTCTTTCAGCATCAACTGCAGCAAGATCCAGGCGGATGGTAGCCGACACTCCTGGCATTCCCACTGCAGGGATGGTAACTATATGATGTTCTTTTAAGAGTACCATAGCCATTAAAGTGGCTAACTCGCGTGAAGAAAGGTTTTCAGTCCCCTCGTTAGATATGATTTCTTTTTCAAGATTTGCTGCAGAAATCATGAAACCTGTGGGTGTTTTCTCCACTCCTTCCAGCAGATTCATGGCCTTGAGATGGAGTTTATCCTTTCTATCCAAAGATTCTAAGAGTCTCCGGGGGTTGAAATCCTCAAGTGCCCTTACTATACCTGCAACTACTGGTGGTTGGGCTTCCAGTCCAAACTGATATGCCTTTTCATTTATCTTGTCAATTAATGAAGCTTTACCTGCCATTAATCCTGCTCGGGGGCCGTTCATTAGTTTGTCAGTGCTGGTTACAACCAGATCTGCACCCATATCCAGTGCCCTGGGCTGATTATAGATAACTGTGCGTATCCGTGCTCCTGATGCATCATCAACCAGCACCGGAATCTCTTGCTGGTGGGAGATCTGGATGATCTTCTCAAAATCAGTTAAAGGAAGTACCTGGTGATCCATGGTGGATCCAGTTATAACAACCAGTGATGTTTTCTCACTGAGCTTGAAATCTTCGATGTTATCAAATTCAGCATACAATGCACCCTGGAGTTTCGCGCTGCGAGGGATAGAGGGGTGTGAAGGTAATTCGGGTAGGTAGTGCACTACTTCTTCACCTGGTTTTACAAGGGCGAGGATGGTGGCTAATAGGGCAGCACTGGTGCGGTTGAATGCAGCAACTTTCTCCCCAGCCAGATGTTTTTTTCCCTCTTTTTGGAGGTTTAATTCAAAAATAGCAGGGCCAGAATAGGTTTCCAGGAGGGGGAGGTCTGATTTTTTAATCGGGAATCCTCCAGCTAGTCCCGAAAGATCGTATAAACTGGATCTTCCCTCCTGATTTACCCGGAATGCAATGAATCTTAACGCAGCTTCTCTCCTTTTTAATTCATCCAGAGAAGAACATATAATCATTTCATTCGTCCTTATGATATTTTTTATGACTTTCTGCTTTCAGGACAATGGCATCATCAGCCGAGTTTTGCAGGGCTGCACTGAAACCAGGTTCAGCCCCAATAACTATGGTTTCTTTCCCATTTTCCTTAGCTTTATTGATGATGGGTAAAAAATCAGCATCTCGGGTCATGAGAGCTACTACATCAATATTGGGGTTGTAGATTAGTTCCATGGCCTCAACTGCCATGTAAACATCAGTGTCTCCTGCCACCACAATGGGTGTGAATCCCTGGTTTACTATGGCTTCGATGAGTTTGTCTGAGGCATACTGGTTCAAAAGAACCTTACCCACCCGCATATTACCATATTCTGCTATTATCTCCCGTACTAGATCTAAATTAAGGCTGAATTCCTTCCTCAGCATGTTAGGGCCGTCCACCAGGAGTCCTATATTTTTAGATGCCCCTGATTCTGACTTTCTAAGCGGGATGTAAGAAGTTAATTTCTCAAAACTTCGCATTTTTATCCTCCGATATAATCATGGAAAAAAAACAGTTTAAGGGTGTGGTAGGTAAATTAAATATTATTATATTGAACTAAATGGATTATTATTACCGAAATAGGCATATCATTAAAAACCATGTTCAAACAATTTTTTAAAGTAAATATCTGAAATTAATCGAAAGGCAATAATCCCACCAATACCACAAAATCCTAATATTTGACCTTTAAAAGGTAATCAGGCTGCTTATTTTTACCATCTTATTTAAATTATTATTTAAATTATTTGTATATTTATGAATTTTTACATATATAAGCTTTCCAACAAAAAATTTCGGGCCTTAAACTCCCTCACGAAAGTCATTATGAACAACTTAATTAATTACTTTGAAAAAAATATTCCAATTCACAGCTCAATAAATTTGGGGATGCCATTAAAATTTGGAGAATACCATTAATAGAGCTCTTGCATAACAATTTAAAACATCAATAGCAGAAGGGGAAATTTTTAAGCTCTATTAATGTAAGGTGTTTAAAGCTTTCTTTGAAAAAAAGTATTTTAGTTACTATTTTTCTTTAGAAAGCTGTTTACCCTATTCCTTTTAGGAAACTATTTTTTTGGAAATAGTATTTACTCCACTTCCAGAGTAAATGCATCACTGAAAAGATCTTTTATAACTGGGAGATCTTCCTCAGATATGTTTATTACTTCCACATCAGACATGTCTCGGAAGTAATATTCTGCATTGGCGATTTGACCCTCATCATTCATGTACAAGAACAAACCGTCCACGAATTCCTCTGGATTTTGTGATGGGAGGAATATTTCAAACCGGATAAGGATTTGGGAACCTGGAATGTTATCCTGAAGGTCCTGTTTCTTCTGTTCATCCTGCAAAGCTGCTCTAAATTCTTTCATCCTTGAATTAAGCTCCTTCAGTATTCTTTGTTCATCTATACTCATGAATTCACCTAATCTCATATTTAATTTAACTAATATGTATTATACTTCTTATTGGTTGTTCTGCCTTTAAATATAACGGGAAGTGGATTTATACACTTCAGGAATATATTAAGAAATAATAGGGTGAAGTATTAATAGTTTTTCCTTGAAGAAAAAATAGGATAAACCTTATTTTAAGTAGAAGTAAATTAATCCTTTAGTAAACATCTAATTCCAAAAATAGTAAACTGATAATTCTATTTGTATGTGTATTTCTTTTCTTCAAACTCAATACTGAATTGGGTGCCTTCACCCCTTTTAAGCTCAATGTCTCCATCAATCTGATCAGTTAAAATGTTAACTAAACGTAACCCAAGTGATTTGGTGTTTTTATAGTCGATATTCTCCGGGAACCCCACACCATTATCAGTAACTGTTAGCCTGTATTTTGGATGTTTGTAATGGAAGCCTATATCTATCTGACCACTTCTATCATTGGGAAATGCGTGTTTAAGGCAGTTTGATAGGAGTTCATTCACAATGAGCCCCAATGGAATCATGGTGTTGATGTCAATCATTACGTCCTCAACATTGAAATTAAGATTTATACGTTCAGAATCTGTGGCATAGGTCCGGAAAAGGGCACTGACCAATGTTCGGATGTAATCCCCAATATCTATACTTTTTAGATGGCTGGACTGGTACAGTCGATCATGAATAAGTGCCATAGACCTGGCACGGTTCTGACTGTCTTTGAAAACATCCAGAACTTCTTTATCTTTAATATAACGTGACTGGAGGTTTAACAGACTGGATATGATCATCAAATTGTTCTTAACCCTGTGGTGAATTTCCCTTAGTAGCATCTCTTTTTCTTCAAGGGAAATTTGGAGCTTTTCCTCCATCTTCTTACGTTCAGTTATATCACGGGCAATGGATAAAGATAGCTTATCCTGGTTTAAGGTGAAAATATGGGCGCTTATCTCCACCGGTATTTTAACACCATCCTTGGATATGAGGGCGGTTTCAAAGGTGATTTTATCCTTTTTAGCTAGGTCTCTCATATGGTGTGATCCAGTGAATGATTCCAGATCCTCAATATCTTTAGGAGACATTTCCAGGAGTTCTTCATGGGTGTAACCTAGTATCTGGCTGGCAATAGTATTAATCTCTACAAAGTTTCCGGAAACTCCATCATCGGTGAGTTTATGCAGGAAAATCGCATCATTAGCATTGTTAAAGAGGTTACGAAATTTCTCTTCACCATCACGCAATGCCTCCTCAGCATTTTTGAGTCTTAGATTCTCTTCCTCCAACAAGGAAATCTTCTCGAGTGCCGTTTCAAGTTCATTAACGAGCTGTTCCCTTGATTTATGCGGAATATTCATTTAATGCCTCCCCAGATTTATTGAAACTCCCATAATCATTATTATAACAATTTTAATCCCTATTATAACTCTTTTAATCATCATCTTAATATATCAAATTTATCCTTCAATCCCATAACCAACTTCAATACATGTTTAATGTTGATTTTCAGTAGTTTATGTTGATTTTCCGTATTTAGCTTCTTTGAATTGAATAGAGAATTCAGTTCCATTGGATGTATCCAGATCAATCTGACCATCAATTTGATGAGTTAAATTATTAACAAGTTGTAATCCCAGTGAATCAGTGTTACGATAGTCCAGATCTTCAGGAAAAGCTATCCCAGTATCACCGACTGTTAATTGGTACTGGTCACCGATTAATTTGAAATCAACATTTATATCACCACTCATCCCATCAGGGAATCCGTGTTTAAGGGCATTGGACACCAGTTCATTCAGGATCAAACCCAGGGGAATGGCTGTGTTGATATCCATCATCACGTCTTCAACATCGATATTCAGGTTAATCCTACCAGAACCATCGGCATAGGTATGGAAAAGGTCGTTGGATAAGGTTCTGATATAGTCCCCGAAATTGATCCGTTTTAGATCAGTGGATCGGTACAGTCTTTCGTGTATTAAGGCCATGGAATTTGCCCGACTTTGACTCTCCTTAAAAATACCTAAAGCCTCTTTATCTTTTATGTACTGCGACTGTAGGTTCAGGAGACTGGAAATGATCATCAGATTGTTTTTTACCCTGTGATGGATTTCTTTAAGGAGCATTTCCTTTTCAGTGAGAGACCGTTGTATTTCTTCTTCCATTTCCACCCTTTTGGTGATATCTCTACTAACCGCAAGTACACCAGTTATATTTCCAGCATCATCTGCCATTATGTTAGTTACAGCTTCTGTGGGAACTATGCTGCCATCTTTACATACCTGGTCAACCCGGAATGTCTGCATTTTGACAGATTCATCTCCAGAAAGAAAGGCCTGGATTTTCAAGGGTAACCTTTCCAGTATGTACTGGTATGATTTAGGGGTTAACACATCCTCCAGGGACTGTTTTAACACTTCTTCGGCAGTGTATCCCCTTAATTTATAGACTGATGGGCTTACATAGGTAAACTTCTGGGAGTTTATGTCCATTATCCATATCACATCACCGGAATTCTCGGAAATAAGACGGTATTTCTCTTCACTTTCAGTTAAAGCAATTTCTGCTTGCTTACGTTGGGTTATATTTTCAAAAACAGCCACAAAGTATTCTCTGGCTGGGCTGAATACCGATATGTTCAGCCAGATCTGGAGGGGTTTAAAATAGATCTCTACAGATTTTGGCACCCCGGTCATGGAAACACGACCATATATCCCAAATAGTTCTGGTTGTGCCTCTATAATACCTGGAATGGCTTCTGTGACCTTTTTTCCTTCGATGTTTTCCAGACCAGTGAGTTTATAAAAAGCACTGTTAACATCAATGTATATCCAGTCATAAGGATGACCTTCTTTATCAAAGAGCATTTTACAGTAGGCAAAGCCCTCTAGCATGTTTTCAAATAAGGTTCTGTATTTATTCTCACTTTCAACCAATGCCTTTAAAACCTTCTTACGTTCAGTGATGTCACGTGAAACAGCAATGGAAACATCCCGACCCTGAAGGTGGAATAGGTGATTGTTTACCTCCACTGGTATTCGTTTCTCATCTTTGGTAACATGGATCATTTCAAAATTAGCATTACCATTTTCCTGGAGGTTTTTTGCATTTTCAGGCATTTTATCCAGTAAATCCTTGGCCACAATGTCCCCGGGAGACATGTTCAAAAATTCATCCCTACTGTAACCCAGTCTTTCCTGACCTACCTGGTTTACCTCCAGAAATTTGCCAGGAAGACCGTCTTCCTGCATGAGGTTCAGGCTGATCATGTCATTGGCATTGTTGAACACTTCCCTGAACTTCTCTTCACTCTCCTTTAAAGCAACCTCCATTTGCCGGCGTTGTGTCACATCATGAGCCACGTGAATGCTGCCCCTTAACTGACCATCATCATCGATTATGGGTGAAACTGAAACACTATAATCTCCGTGGAGTTTGTCAATGAAGAATTCACTGCTGTGAGGCTGTTGATCCTGTATAAGCAGAGCGTGGGGACAGAAAGAGGGCGGCTCGCTAGTGCCATGAACCACTGAATAACATTTCACACCAATCAGATCACGTGAATCAGCATTTAAACCATTGGCCATGGCTCGATTAACTTTTCTTATGTTATGATTAACATCAATAATGGCTATTGGATCAGGCAATGCATCAAATGTAAGTTCCCACTCATCTTCAGAATGTCTCAGTTTTAATTCCACATTTTTACGTTGGGTAATATCTTCCAGTGTCTCTAAAACACCAATAATATTCCCTTCACCATCTTTGATTTCTGCTGCAGTGAAATAGAGCCATGTGCCATTTTCACCAACGTCCGGGAAGAAATCCTCGGCTTCAAAGGCATTTTCTACATAGGAAGATTTTCTGCACTTATCTCCGTACCATTCCTGAATCCCCTCTAGATCACGGTCCACCAGTAAATCAGCCATTAACGGTCTTTCTTTATGGTATAATATGCTACGATGTTTATCAGTTCCCAGAATTTCACTGGCCATGATTCCAGTATATTTTTCCAGGGCGTTATTCCAAAAAATAACCTTGTGATCACTATTGATGATGAATTGAGGAATGGGAGAGCTATCTATTATTGCACCAGTTAATTCACCAGCCTTAATATCTTTTTGCGCCATTCAGTCAACCTCTATCAAATGAATTTAGTTTGTAATATCTACAAATTTTTTAGTATCTATAAAGGTTTATCATCTACAAAAAAGAGATATATGGTAGTTAATCACCCCATATAATCCCCTTATTAATATTATCAATAACTCTGTTTTTTAAAAAATTTATAACTATGCCCTATTCCCCTTTAAGATAAATAGTATATCTGGTGCAAAACTATTGAAACAAAGATTAAAGATTATATTAATAATGGAATACATAACTAATACAACTGATAAAAGCTTAATTTCACTGTTGATATCTTAGGGGGTTAGTAATGAGCAGTAGTCCATACAAATGGGGAGTAGTTTTAATTGCCTGCATGGCAATCTTTATCATTGTTTTAGATTCATCAGCAATGAACGTGGCCATAAGCACGTTGGTTGTGGAGTTAAACACAAGTTTATCCGTTATCCAGGCCATCATTGCACTATATGCTCTGATAATTGCTTCTTTTATGCTGCTGGGGAGTAAAATCCAGGATATTCTGGGCAGGAAAAAAACATTCATGGTAGGGTTGATTATATATGCTTCAGGAACAACCATAGCCACATTAAGTATCAATGCAGGAATGCTTCTTTTGGGATGGGCTGTTCTGGAAGGTATTGGTGCTGCATTGATCTTACCTGCAACCACCACCATAGTGGGGGCCAGCTATGAAGGTAAGGATAAGGTCACTGCCTTTGGAATATGGGGAGGTATTGCAGCAGTGGGTGCTGCAGTGGGACCCATAGTGGGTGGGGTTTTCACCACTTACCTCAGCTGGAGACTGGTATTTGGATCAGAACTGATATTTGTTGCAGCCATATTAATTTTCAGGCACTACTTAACTGAATCAAAACCAACCCTCAAATGGAAAGATTTAGACATAGTAGGAGCATTACTTTCCATAGTTTCCTTGATACTGATTGTTCTGGGCATTCTACTTCTCACCAAACCCCAATACTGGGAATATGTATTGGCACTGGTGGTTTCAGGTTCAATTCTCTTTGTAATCTTTTTATTATGGGAGAGAAGAAGAATGAAGATGGGTTTGGAACCATTATCCGATATAAGCCTCCTGAAAAACCGTGTGTTTGGATTGGGAAATCTGAACTCTGTTATACAGCAGATCCCCCTGGCAGGTTTTCTTTTCATCATACCAGTATTCCTGCAGCAGGTCACCAAACTAAACGCCTTTGACACTGGTCTGGCCCTCTTACCGGCTTCGGTAACCATCCTCATCTTCTCACTCCTAGGTGCCAAATTATCATCGGTTATGGAGTCCAAACACATCATTATGATAGGATTTGTGATAGCCGCAGCAGGGACCTACATACTTGGTGGAGTGTTTAACGTGAACACCCAGATAATAGATCTGGTACCCGGTACTGTGGTTTTTGGTGTGGGTATCGGTTTACTGCTTTCCCAGTTAACAAATCTTACCATGACAGCGGCAGGGGATGACCAGGAAACCGATGCCGCTGGCCTTTTGAATTGCTTTAAAAATCTTGGTTACTCCCTGGGAACGGCCTTGATAGGGGTTTTGCTCCTCCTGGGAATATTCGGCGGGTTGACCTCAGGAATAGAAACATCAGGGGTGGCGACTAACATGTCCACTGAACAAATTCAGGATGGTCTTATGAGTTATGTGGAAAAGATGCAGACAGGTACTCCACCTATACCACCGGAACTGGTGCCTTACTCTGTCCAGATCATAGATTCATCCATAAGCTCTGCTATGAAGCAAACATTCACAGTATTATCCCTGATCTTGCTTTTAGGATTTGTTACCAGCATATTCTTACCATCGACCAAAAAAGCAGATTAATTAGAATGATAACTGTGAAACAGATAACTTATAAAAGAAATAATTAATAAATAATATAATATGAACTGAATTGAGTTAAAATAATAATTTAAGGAGGTTGGGAAATTGAGCAATCAAATAAACGGTATTTTAATGATGGTACTGGGTGTGATACTGGCAATTCTCTACTTTGCTTTGCCCACTTTTTTAGTGTACACCTACTGGCTGGCAGTAATAATAATTGTGGGATACGGTTTCTACACCTACCAGAAAAGAGGATAGTATTTTGGATTAATTCCCACTATTTTTTTCTTATTTCTTTTAAATGTTCTATAAAAATTCTTTAAAAATGAATAATTAATATCACCTATTTTTACCATTTAAATTTAACCATTAAATCATCTTAAAACACTATTTACCCTGCTTGAACCCTCAAAAAATTAAGTAATGATAAATTTATATGGTAATTTTACCATAATATTATGGTGGTAATACCATGAAAAATAGAGATGTAGATATTGTTATCGCTTTGATAGAAAACCAGGAAGACCAACTGAACATCAGCCAATTATCTAAAAAACTAAATATTGACTATAAAAATACATATAACATCGTTAAAAAACTTGAAAAGGAAAATATAATCACTTTAAAACGATTTGGAAAAGCATATGATTGTATTTTAAATAAAAAAATCATTCCAGTGATATTTGAAGCAGAATATAGGAGAAGGCAAGAATTATTGAAAAATAAAAATCTTAGAGTTCTTTTTAACAAATTAAATTCAATTAATATTCCTTTTGTTGCTTTGATCTTTGGTTCTCACGCCAAAAAAAGAGCAACCCAATACTCAGATATTGACCTAATGTTAATATATAATAAAAATGAGAATAAAAATATTAATATTGAAAGAACGATCTCACTGTTACCATTGGATATTCATTCAGTAACTTTCAGTTACAATGAATTCTTAAAAATGGCCAGAAGTAAAGAATTCAGTGTTGTTGAAGAAGCTATTAAAAATAACATAATACTTATTGGAATAGAAGATTATTATAGGTTGATTGAGAATGTTAAGCCCTGAAAGAATAAAAGAAGCCAAAATTAATGTTTTGACGTACCTAAGGGACGGTTTATTAAAAACAGACAGGGAATACCGTAAAGATATACTCAATGCATATATTGAAAAGTCTGATGAAAGCTTAGAAGTCGCTGGTTTTCTATCTGAAAACGAAATATCATCATTATGGATAACTGTTACTTCATATTATTCAATGTATTATATAACTAATGCAGTGCTCTACCATATGAAATACGAAGTAAGTGGTGAAATATCTCATAAAGTAACCTGTGATGCACTGATTCTAACCTGTGATGCACTGATTCATTTAGTTAGAGGCAAATTAAAAAATAATTTAATAGAAGAATTCGAAGATGCACAGGATGAAGCTTTACAATTAACTAATCCCGAAGAAGTTGATGACATTATTTTAACCCTGGATTATGAAAGGAAAAAAAGATCTAAATTTCAATATGAAATGGATGTTGAAATAAAGCATTCAAGGGCAAAAACCTCATTTGAAAGGGCTAAAGTCTTTAATTTAGAAATGAATAAACTATTGATCAATTAATAATATCAAAGATTAAATTTTTTTTTCCGAAGTATGAACTTCATTTATAAGATAGATTGTTTACGGCTAGTTGTTAGTAACCAGATTACATTAATACATATTTCAAAATAGAACATTCTTTTTTAGGCTCGCCAAAAAAGTGTTTATGATTCATAAGGTTCAAAATCTATATTATTTAATAAATCCATATTAAAATATATGAAAGGATTTCACCAAGTTCTGTTAACTTTTTTCATGATATGGGGGTTTCATGAGCGAAAAAAATAAAAATCAATCTAAAGGGAAAAAACCTCGTAAAGTATTGGATAAATTACCGGTTGTAGCCATAGGTGCATCCGCGGGCGGTTTCGATGCTCTTAAAAAGTTTTTCACCGCCTTACCCCCTGATCCTAGAATGGCTTTTGTCGTGGTCCAACACCTTGATCCCAACCATGAAAGCACCATGGCAGATCTTATGAGTAGATATACCCCATTAAAAGTAGTTCAAGCTAAAGACGGAATGAAAGTAGAGCATGACCACCTCTACATTATACCTCCCAACAAAGACATGGGCATGATGAATGGAACCATCCAACTAATGGAACCAATTGAACCCCATGGAATGAGACTGCCCATTAATTTCTTTTTAAAGAACCTGGCTGAAGATCAAAAGGAAAATTCCATTGCCATAATCTTTTCTGGATTTGGAAGTGACGGTACACTTGGTATAAAATCAATCAAAGCTGTTGGAGGCATGGTTATGGCTCAAGAACCAGACACAGCAGATTCAAGTAGTATGCCCACAAGAGCCATTGAGACCGGGCTGGTGGACTTTATCCTGCCCCCAGAAGAAATGCCTGAAAAGTTGATTTCATATGTGGAATCATCCCATAAAACCATTAAAAAAATTCTCACTCCTAAAGAAGAAACTGAAAGGGAATTACAGAAGATATTCATGTTACTCAGGAACCGTACGGGTCATGATTTTTCTTATTACAAAGAAAACACAGTTTACAGGCGAATCAGCCGACGTATGAATATTCATCAAATAGAAAACATGGCAGTATATCTTCGATACTTACAGGAAAACCCCTATGAAATTGACATTCTGTTTAAAGAACTTTTAATCAACGTGACTAACTTCTTCAGAGATGATAAAGCATTTGATGCCTTCAAGAATAATTTAAGGGAACTTATACGGGAAAAATCAGACATCGACAACGTTAGAGTATGGGTTCCAGGATGTTCCAGTGGTGAAGAAGTTTACTCCATAGCTATTATTATACATGAGTTGCTGGAAGAGTCTGGGAAGAACATGGATGTGCAGATTTTTGGCACAGATATAGATAGTGATGCTGTGACAACAGCCCGTTCCGGAACTTATCCCAGTACAATTGCAGAAGATGTGTCCCCAGAACGGTTAAATAAATATTTTGTAAAAAAAGACAATGTTTTCATAATCCGGAACGATATAAGGGAAATGGCAGTTTTTGCACCACATGATGTCATGAAAGACCCTCCATTCACCAGACTGGATATTCTCTCTTGCCGTAACCTTTTAATCTACCTTAATGTTGAGGCACAACAAAAAGTCATCTCAAATTTTAATTATGCACTTAATAAAGATGGAATTCTATTTTTAGGACCTTCGGAAAGTGTGGGAGAATTCGTTGACGCATTTGATATAGTTGACAAAAGGTGGAAGATATTTAAATGTGTTAAATCCACTGAGTTCGTTCGTAGATTCGTGGAAGTTCATCCCATACCCCAAACCAATCAAGTTTCAAATTTAGAATCTGAATTAGACTTAAAAATAGTAAAAAATACACATATGCCTTTTAATATTTCAAATTTAGCTGAAAAGGAGCTTTTAGATATTTACGCCCCACCTTCAGCTATAATAACAGATTTTGGAGAAATTTTATACATACATGGTCGTTTGGGGGATTATCTTGAACCTGCCCAGGGAAAAGCCAAGTTGAATATTGTGGACATGGCACGGGAAGGCCTTGAATTTGAATTAAACTCTGCCATTCAAAATGCCATTTCAAAAAAAAGTGACATGGTAATTGAAGGTTTGAGAGTTAAAAACAACGGAAGCCATATTTTCGTTAAACTCACAGTGAAACCACTGGCTCATGAAAATACCAAAGGATTGTTGGTTGTCTCTTTTGAGGATGTGAAACTCCAGGAAAATGAAAAAAAAGATAAAATAAAAATGGATATGGTAACTAAAGGCGATGAAAGGATTCAAGAATTGGAAAGTGAATTGAAACTAACCAAAGAGCGCCTGAACGCTACCATTGAAGAGATGAAAAGTTCAAATGAAGAACTTCGATCAGCCAATGAAGAACTTCAATCCATGAACGAAGAGGCCCAAAGCACCAACGAAGAACTGGAAACCTCCAAAGAGGAATTACAGTCCATCAATGAGGAAATAGTCACCATTAACAACGAACTGCAGATGAAGATCGATGAGTTAACCCAGACTAAGGATGATATGAACAATCTCTTCAACAGCACTGAAATAGCTATTATATTCTTGGATAAAGATTTAAACATCCGAAGTTTCACCAAGGATGCAACTAACCTCATAAAAATGATCGAATCAGATGTGGGGCGTCCTTTATCTGATATAGTAACCAATTTAAAATATGATAAATTCATGGATGATATCCGGGAAGTCATGGAAAGGGTAACCTATAAAGAAATTGAAATGGAAACAGAGAGCGATAAATGGTTTAAGACCAAGATAATGCCTTATAAAACCTCTAAAAACATTATTGATGGGGTTGTAATCACATTTAACAACATTACTCAAAGTAAAGAACAAATCCGTGATGCTCTTGATGCTCTGGAACTGGCAGATAGTGTCATTCAAACAGTTCGTGAACCCCTGCTGGTATTGGGCAGCCAAATGGAAGTGATTTCAGCCAACAGGTCATTTTATCATAAATTTAAAGTTAACCCTGAAGATACAATAGGAAAAAACCTGTTCAGGATTGGTGACAGACAGTGGGATATACGATCATTAAGGAATTTATTGGAAGATATCCTTCCCAAAAAAGTTGATTTGAAGGATTACTTGGTGGAGGATGATTTTCCAAATATTGGACATAAAAAAATCATTCTAAACGCCCGTCAGATCTACCAGGCTGGTGAAGGCACCAATATGATTTTACTAGCCATGGAGGATGTTACAGATTAAAAATTAAAAAAAATATTGAAAATAATCAAATCTCATTATTTCTTTGATTGATTAAAAAGGGGTGTTTAAATATGGAGGGGAGTGAATTTGGGAAGAAATTTGAAGACCTTCGGGAAAAAGCGGAGGAAGTATTGAAAGATAAAAAAGAGCATGGAAAAAAGCTTGGACTTGAAATTGGTGAATTAATTCATGAGTTAGAAGTTCACCAGATTGAATTGGAAATGCAGAATGAAAACCTCATTAAAACTCAGATTCAATTGGAAGATTCCAGAAGGGATTACATTGAATTATATGATTTTGCCCCAGTTGTTTATTTCACCTTTGATGAAAAAGGGATTATAAAGCGAGCTAACCTAAAAGCCTTTGAACTTTTGGGAGTTACCCGGAAATATTTGATTAACACCGCCTTCATCCGTTATATTGCACCTCATTCCAGGAAAGTTTTCCAGGAACACTTGCGTAAAGTTAAAGAAAGTCAACTTAAAGAACAATGCGAACTTGAATTGTTATCTAAGGAAAAAAATCCTTTGTTTGTGTCTTTAAATAGTATTATTATATTGGATAAAGAAGGAAAGTTCAAAGAATTTAGAAGCGTGATAATTGATATTACAGAAGGCAAAGTAGCAGAAAAAGAAATTGAAAAATCATTAGCAGAAAAAGAAATACTTTTAAAAGAGATCCATCACCGGGTGAAGAATAATCTGCAGGTGATATCCAGTTTATTGAATTTACAGTCGGAGTATATTAAGGATAAAACTGATCAGGAACTCTTCCGTGAAAGTCAGACTCGAGCCAGATCCATGGCCCTTATCCATGAGCGATTATACCAGTCCACTGATCTGCGCTCTATTGACTTTGGCGAATATATTAAGACCCTTACTTTTAACCTTTACAATACTTATGGCTGCAAACCAGACGATATCCAACTTAATCTAGATTTAGAGCCAATTCCAATTGATATTAACACAGCCATACCCTGTGGTCTCGTTATTAACGAGTTACTGTCCAATGCTATGAAACATGCCTTCCCTGGTGATAGAAAGGGTGAGATAAATATAAAATTCCATCAAAAAGATCATGAACTGATTTTATCGGTCCAAGATAATGGAATAGGATTGCCTCCAGACATGGAATTTGAAAACATTTCTTCTTTAGGTTTAAAATTGGTCAATACGTTAGTAAGTCAAATTGATGGGGAAATAGAAATTAACTCAGACAGTGGCACTAATGTTACAATTAAATTCCCAGAGGTAACCTTTGATAAGTGAATTAATGATGATGTTTTTTGAATATTTAAATCAAAATAAAACATTCAAAATATAGCTAATTCAACACCCTATTATAATGAGGTAAAAATGATTGAACTTTTATTCTTCCTAATCATTCTTTTCATTGTGGCCCTGGTTTCCCGTAAAATCGGTAAACTACCCATAACTGCCCAGTTAATATTTATTTTTGCAGGAATGGCTGCAGGATGGCTTTTTACTGGTTTTGTTGATGTTCGGGAACCTCCAGTATCTACATTCATTCTTTTAATAGCAGAAATAGCGCTGGTATTGGTTTTATTCACCGATGCATCTCGTGTGCCACTGAAAGATATTAAATTGAACAATTTACCTCCAAGACTGCTTACCATTGGACTGCTTCTTACCATAATCCTGGGAATCGTGTTGGCAAACCTAATATTCACAGATTTAACATTATGGGAAGCAGCAATAATTGGTGTGGTATTAGCCCCTACCGATGCTGCTCTAGGGCAAGTCGTGGTGCAGAATAAGAAAGTTCCATCTAAAATTCGTGAAGCACTGGAAATTGAAAGTGGATTGAATGATGGGTTGGCAGTTCCCTTTTTACTGGTTTTTGTGGCCATTGGCATGGCTGAAGAATCATTTTCCCCATCAGGTTACTTCATTAATGTTGCACTGGAACAGATAGGATTGGGAGTACTGGCCGGTCTTTCAGTTGGACTTTTAGGGTCATGGCTGGTTATAAAATCACAAGCCCGTGGATGGATAACCACAGAGTATCAAAGAATTGCCTTCCTTGTTTTGGCCATAATTTCATTTATCGTGGCTGATGAAATAGGAGGCAGTGGTTTTATAGCTGCATTTGTGGGTGGTTTAATAGCAGGATACATTACCCGCGATGCTAGTAAAGTCCTAATGGACTTTGCAGAAACAGAAGGTCAATTTCTAAACTTAACTGTCTTTTTCCTTTTGGGTATAATAATCGCAGGCCTACTACCATACATAACCTGGCAAATTCTTCTCTATGCCCTACTAAGCTTAACAGTTATTAGAATGCTGCCTGTGGCCATATCTTTAATAGGGACTGAATTAAATCTGGATACCGTATTATTCATGGGATGGTTTGGTCCAAGAGGATTGGCATCAGTAGTGTTGACCCTTTTTGCTTTAGAACTATTGAATCCATTTCCAGGAGAGAATACTTTTATATTAGTGGTTTTTGTAACTGTTCTTTTCAGTGTGGTGGCCCATGGAATAACTGCCCTGCCATTATCCAAGATATATGTTCGTAGAAATCCGTCTAAAGATGATTAATCATTTATTAACTATGGAAATACTGAAGTAAGCATAGAAATACTGGGGAAAGCACAGATATAATGCGAAATAGAATACTATCACTTTTTAAAATTGACATTGAAATTAAAAAAAATAAATGGAGTGTATTCAAGGTTTTAACTTGAATTATCCTGCTATTAATGCAAAAAGGCCTGCAATGAACATTACAACTATTGCAATCCATAACAGCCATACAGTAAAAACAGGGAATATCAGGAAAAGAATTAGGAAAATTATGGCAAATCCCACCAGTGACCCACCAGTTGCTTGTTGCTTTTCAACCATTTTTTTTCACCCCCGTTTAATTAATAATCCCTAATTATAATCTATTCTTTTGAATATAAGTTTTTTTCGGGCAGGAATTATATTAAATTCCACAAACAGGATACAAAACTTTATATACTTCTTCGGACATTTTATAAAATAATGTTATTATATGACAACTAATTAAAATTTGTTTATTTAATGACGTTCAATAAAATGATGTCATTGAGAAGTGATTGAAATGTCAATACCCGAAAGGAAAAAAAGAGAAAAAGAAATGCGGCGAAAGGAGATTATCGACACTGCCGAGAAATTATTCTTTGAAAAGGGTTATGAAAACATCAGTATGGCTGATATCGCTGAAGGAAGTGAATTAGCCAGAAGTACACTATACCTCTATTTTAAAAACAAAACAGAGATCTATTTGACCATATCCAAGAGAGGTACAGAGATTCTTAATGAAATGTTCAAAGAATACTATGAAAAAGGCGAAACAGGGATCGAAAAGGTTAAAATGCTTATGACTGCATTTTATAGATTCTATAAAGAATATCCTGACTATTATGATGTTAACTGGTCTTCATACAAGGTTCTATTTGATCATGATATGCAGGAAATGGAAGAAATAAAGAAGATCAGGATAGAAGGCTTTTCTTTGTTTAGTAAAGCGCTTTACGAGGGGATAAAAGATAAATCTATTAGATCCGATATTGATCCAGTAAAGGCAAATCTTGTTTTAGCTTCATCTATACAAAATGTGTTCAATCTCCCCCCAACAATCAAGCTGCATATGAAAAATAATAATCTGACTCACGAGGAACTAATTGAGTATACTATAGACCTGATGATAAGATCATTAAAATGTTAATTTTTAAAGAGTGGATTAGAATGGAAATTAAAACTAAAAAAACTAAAGGAAATTTCATTTCAAAAAATGTTAACTGGAAATTATATATAACTTTACTAATTGCAAGTATCTTTGGAGCGATAGCTATATGGCCCTATACTTTCACCAGCATGGATTTACTTCAAAATTTACAAGTACCATTGTACGTATTTTTAGCTGGTCAGATTATCCAGACCATAATCATGTATGCTATCATCATATTAATTGGCCTTTATCTTGCTAAAAAAGTTGGGCTTGGTCTCCCAATCCTTGAAGGATGGCTTGAAGGGAGGGAAGTTAAAAACTATTTGAAATCCATACTTGGAATATCCATTGGGCTTGGATTATTTGTGGGTATCCTGATAGTTGGCCTTGATTATCTGTTTTCCTTTGCGGGTGCGACAATCAATGTAACTCAAGCTACAGTAAATCCTCCTGCATGGCAGGGATTCCTTGCATCTTTTTATGGTGGAATAAACGAAGAAATCCTGTTAAGATTATTCCTAATGACCATCATTGCATGGATAATCTTTAAGATCAAAAAAACAAAAGAAGGAAACCCAACAAGCACCGGTATGTGGTTAGCTATTGTTTTAGCTGCTGTCCTCTTTGGCGCCGGTCATTTACCAATAGTGATGGCTATGACCACACTCACACCCATGGTAATTGCCCGTACCATTATTATAAACGCTATTGGTGGAATTATATTTGGATGGCTTTACTGGAAAAAAGGTTTGGAATCCAGCATGATATCTCATTTTTCTGCAGATATCGTTTTGCACGTAATCGTGCCATTGATGGTGCTGATTTAAGCTAGTTATCCATTTAAATCTTTTCTTTTTTTTAAAATTTTCACAATTCTTAATTGATTCACAATTCTTAATTGATTCA